>DASYSN010000606.1:0-15836 GCA_036003305.1 Thermoanaerobaculia bacterium | reverse complement strand
CAGTAGGATTCGAACCTACGACCTTCAGCTCCGGAGGCTGACGCTCTATCCAACTGAGCTATGGGCGCCCGCGGTTGGTGGCGGCGATTCTAACGCGAGCGGCATCAGTTTCATTCACGGCGGACGCGATCTTGCACGCCGGAGAAGCGAATGGCCGATCCGAAGGTGCTCATCGTCGGCGCCGGGCCGACTGGACTCACGCTCGCTCTTTGGCTGACGAAGCTCGGGATTCCGATCCGCATCATCGACAAGCTCCCGGCCCCTGCTCCGTTCTCGCGAGCCCTCGGCGTGCAGGCGCGGACGCTCGAGCTATACCGGCAGCTCGACGATGGCGGCAGCCATCTGGCGCGTGAAGCCGTCGAGAGCGGATCGAAAGTCGCCGGCATCAATTTCTGGACCTCCGGACGCCGCGCGGCTCACATTCCGTTCAGCGGCATCGGCGAAGGCCAGAGTCCCTTCCCCTTCGTGCTGGTCCTTGCGCAGGACGCGCACGAGCGCCTCCTGATCCGTCACCTAGAACAAGCCGGTGTGGGGGTCGAGCGCTCGACGGAGTTGGTCCGCTTCGGCCAGCGAAAGGACGGCGTTCGCGCCATCCTCGCGAGGGATGGCGTCGAAGAGACGTGCGAGGTTCCGTACATCGCGGGTTGCGACGGTGCGCGCTCCGCGGTGCGAGCGGCGAGCGGAACCTCGTTCGCCGGCGGAACGTATTCACGCCTCTTCTATGTCGCCGACGTCGATGCCGTCGGCCCGCCGGTCGACAGCGACATTCACATCGAGCTCGATCAGGCCGATCTGCTCGCGCTCTTTCCGATGGACGGCAAACGGCGCGTGCGCATGGTCGGAACGATGCGCGACGACGCCGGCGAGCCACGGTTCGAGGATGTCAGCCGGCGCGCAATCGAACGGCTGAAGCTGACCGTCGAGAAGGTGAACTGGTTTTCGACCTATCGCGTTCATCACCGCGTCGCCGGCCGCTTCCGCGACGGCCGCGCGTTTCTACTCGGTGACGCCGCCCACATCCACAGTCCCGTCGGCGCGCAAGGCATGAACACCGGGATCGGCGACGCCGTGAACCTCGCGTGGAAACTCGCGAGCGTGATCCGAAGCGACGCGGCCGAGAGTCTGCTCGAAACGTACGAGCAGGAGCGGATCGCGTTCGCGCGGCGACTGGTGCGCACGACAGATCAGCTCTTCAAGATCGCCAGCCGTCCGGGTCGCATCGCGGAACGGGTCCGGACTTCGGTCCTGCCGCGCGTCGTTCCCTGGCTCTTCCGATGGCGATTCTTTCGCGCGTTCCTGTTCCACACCGTGTCGCAGCTCCAGATTCGGTATCGCCGCAGCCCGCTCAGCGAGGGAAAGGCGGGAAAGATTCACGGAGGCGATCGCCTGCCGTGGGTACCCATCTCGGAGAACGACGACAACTTCGCGTTCGTCTCCGCGCTTCGTTGGCAGGTCCATGTCTACGGCGAGACCTCCGACGCCATCGCAAGCGTCTGCTCCTCTTTGAAGTTGCCGTTGCACCAGTTCGCGTGGAGGGAAGAGATGCGAGCGCGGGGCTTCGAACGCGATGCCGTCTATCTCATCCGGCCCGATTCGTACGTTGCTCTTGCCGATTCGAAAGCGGAGCCGCAGCGGCTGCGTGCCTACTTCGAGCAACGCGGCATCCGCACGACCGGAGGCGTGCGCGGATAGACTGTTCCGCCATGAAGTTCGTCGTCGTCGCCTGTTCGGTCTTTCTCGTCACCGCCGCCATCGCCGCCGACCAGCCCTCCCGCCCCGCCGACAAGGGATGCGCGTGGAGAAAGCTGTCCGACGCGAACCTCGGGCTCGAGGCGTGGGTGCAGCGCTGTACGTACAGCGCGAATCGCACGATCGATTTCGTTGCCAAGGATCACTCGCTGGTCATGCGTGATTCGGACGGTCGCGAGCCTCTGACGGTGATCCGCCTCTTCGATCTCCAGCCTGGCGAAACTCCAGAGCAGGGGCTGCGGCGGATCTACACAACACAGACGGACAAGAAGATCGCGAGCCGATGTGTTCTCGCGCCGTACAAACCCGCCGCGAAGCGCGCCGGCGTGAAGCGCTACGACTTCGTGCCGGACAAGGCGTACCAGAAGCAGCTCGACGCGGTGAAGGAGGACGGCGTCCCCGATCCCCCTTGCGGCGACCTCGGCACGCAACCCGACTCGGTGCAGTACTTCGAGGTGCAGCCGTCGAGCGGCTCGCGCAAGGTCATGCTCGTCGATGGCGGACAGGATGTCCCTTTGTTCGACGACGAGACGCTGCGGCTGCTTCCGGCAAAGAAGTAAGAGCGGATGCGATAATTCCGCGGTGCTCAGCGTGACGCAGCCGCCGCGGTTCGCGGCGGGGATCACCGCCAGCGTCATCGTCGTCGTCTTCGCGGCCATGCTGATCCTCGAGCTGCGCCGCCCGCTGCGACGTTCCGTCGAGTCGAAGTTCCGGCGCATCGTCCGCAATCTGACGACCGGCGCGACGGCACTCGCCGTGTCGACGCTCCTTCAGACACCGCTGGTCGTGCCGATATCGCGGTGGATGCTGGCGCGGCACATCGGACTCCTGAACATGGTCGCAATGCCGGCGGCGCTCCGGACGCTGCTGTCGGTCGTGCTGCTCGACTACTCGCTCTGGTTCTGGCACTACGCGAACCATCGCGTTCCATTCCTCTGGCGCTTCCACCTCGTGCACCACGTCGACCGCGATCTCGACGCCTCGACGGCGCTTCGCTTTCATTTCGGCGAGCAGGCGCTGTCCGTGGTCTACCGCTGCGTCCAGATCGCGGTCATCGGCGCGACGCCGCTCGCGGTCTGGACCTGGCAGGCGATCCTCTTCGCGTCGATCCTCTTTCAGCACTCGAACGTCGAGCTGCCGATCGCGTGGGAGCGGCGGCTGGTGCGCTTCATCGTCACGCCGCGGATGCACGGCATCCATCACTCCGACCGGCTCAACGAGACGAACAGCAACTGGTCGAGCCTTCTCTCGTGGTGGGACTACCTTCACCGCACCCTCATTCTTGGTGTCCCACAGACCTCGGTCACGATCGGCGTGCCGGCATATCAGAGTCCGTCCGACGTCACCATCGGCCGAATCCTGGTGATCCCATTCATCCGGCAACGGCGCGACTTTCACCTGTCTGATGGAAGCATCAGCAAGCGGTCACATGAAGATGTTCGCGATTCACTGGCGAATTAATTGCGAAAAACGCCACGCGCGTCTCACATAAGTGTCGGATGCTGGATATGAAACAAGAAACGCGAACGGTCCAGCATGAATCGTGGTAACGTGATTCGTCCACCCAGCAACCAATCAGGATTTCCATCGCCGATGAGCGTCGCGACGACTGACGTAGATCGCGCAGCGGCCGCCGAAGAGAATTTTCGTGCGGTCTACGAGGAGAACTTCGCGTTCCTTTCGAGCATCGCCGCGAACAAGTTCCGCGTCCCCGACACGGAAGCGGAGACCCTGGCGCACGAGGTGTTCCTCACGTATCTGCGAAAGTCGGAGACGATCTGCGATTTGCGATCGTGGCTGATCGGCGCGATCTGTCACGCCAGCCGCCACTACTGGCGCGCCAACCGCCGGATCGTCGACGCCGATCCGGAGATCGACGTCGAGTACCCCGACCCGGCGTCGCGCCAGATCGTCGACGTCCTGACGAACCAGATCGCGGCGCGGAAGATCCTCGATCGCCTTTCTCCGCGTTACCAGGAGATCCTGCGCCTGCGATACTTTGCCGGGATGACGGTACCGGAGATCGCCGCTCACCTCGGCGTGAAACCGAAGTACGCGCAGAAGCTGGTCTCGAAATGTCTGAAGAGAGCGGAAAAGGCGTTCCACGAAAAAGGGGCCGCGCGATGAAAGCTCCGAGCGCGGACCGCGTCGCCGAGTTCGCCGCCGCGGCGCGGCAAATCGTCTTCGAACGCGCCAACGCCGCCGACGTCGTGACGCAACTCCTCCGCGACACGCCTCGCGAGGAGTGGCTCTCCCTCGCCGACCACCCCGAGGTCCGGAACAACGGCGCCCTCGAACAATTGTCGCGCGAGATCGATACGGCGCTCGACCGCCATCCGCAGGACACGTTGCCGCTGTCCCTGCTCGCGACGAACATCGCCGACTCGCTGCCCGAAGATCGGTACCCCGCCGTCGTCACCGCCCAGATCCGCGCGCACGCGTGGAAGGATCGCGCGCAGGCGCTGACGTTCAATGGGAAACATGAGGAAGCGCTCCGTGCGATCGAGACTGCCGAGAAAATCCTCCAGCTTTTCGGGACCGTCGCTCACGATCAAGCGATCGTATGGCTAGTGAAAGCGATTGCGCTTCAACCGCTCGGCAGGCTCGATGAGTCTTTGATGTATCTGCGAGCGTCGCGAAAAATCTTCGATGAGCATGGTGACGAGAAGCGACTCGTACACTGCGCGATCAGCGAAGGGAACCTTCTGTATCGGCAGCGAAATGCTGATGCGGCGTCCGATGCGTATGCGGAAGCGTTGACGGCCGCGGAAGTACTGCGCGATCCATCAACGCTCGCGACGATTCATAACAATCTCGCCTGCTGTCTGCTCGAAATCGGACAAACGACGGAGGCGAATATCCACGCCTCGAGTGCAGTCGCGTACTTCAATGATCTCGGCAAACATGTCGACGCCCTTCGAACGGAGCTCGCGATCGGACGAACGTTGGCGGCAAAGGGACAACGAACCGAGGCGCTGCTACGTCTCCGGCAGGCGAGAAAAAACTTCGCTGATCGTGGCCTTGCCGAGGAGTCGGCCATCTGTGGTCTCGACATCGCTGCGGAGTTGCTTGCTGACCATCGTGAACCAGAAGCTCGCACCATTTTTGAGGAAGCGGCTGCGGAACTGAATGCGACAAACGAACGAGTTCGGGTTGCCCTTTCCAGCCTTTCAGAGCACTTCGCGGCGCACGACGCCACACCAGCCGCCGTGCGCCACGTCATCGACTATCTCGATACGTTGAAACGAGAAAAGGACAGCATTTTCGCGCCGGTGCCTTGAGATCAGGGCCGAGGCTCGACAAGCTCATCGCCGCTGATGACGGGTATCCATCGTTTCGCAGCGTGAATGGCGCGATTGAGGCGACCCAAAACCGGGCCGGAATCCCCATCGCGATCGAGCAATAAACTCGCACCACGCGAAGTGGGCGCGGTGAGCAGAAGAACGACGGTGACGACAGAGACAACACGACCTAACTGGCTGAGAACATTACGCATATACCCTCCGAAGCCGGGCGTACCGGCGTGTTTTTTCGGAGGGCGCCCTCTCAGTTAGGCGTGACCAAAAACGACAAAATGCTACCGGGGTAAAACGGCAATATTTTGCGCATTACAAATGATGAAAATCGTTGATGGAAATGTGGAACGGAAGGGAGACAGTGCGGCGCGGAGCGCGCCTACGGCTGCTGTGCGCTCGCGCGCTCGGCTTCGTCGAGGCGGCGCTGCAGCTCGAGCGTGATCGGGCCGCGCGCGCGAAGCGCGCCGTCATCGATCTGCCGGACCGGCATCACGGCGAGTGACGTGCTCGTGGCGAACACCTCGTCGGCCGCGGCAACTTCGTCCAATCCGAAGTAGCGCTCGTCGACGCGATCCCCGGCGAGCGCGATCACGCGATCGCGCGTCACGCCCGGCAGGATGTGGCAGTCCAGCGGATGCGTCATCACCCGCCCGTCCTTCACGATGAAGAAGCTCGAATGCGAGCACTCCCGCACGACGCCGTCGTCGACCAGCAGCGCTTCATCGCCGCCGGCGCGCTGCGCCTTCTGCTTCGCGAGGATGTTCGCCAGCAGGTTCACCGACTTCACGTCGCAGTGTCTCCAGCGGAGGTCCTCTTCCGTGACCAGCCGGATCCCGCGCTCCTTCTTCGCCGCGTCGGGGAACGTATGCCGCCGCGAAAAGACGACCGCGTTCGGCTTCATCCCCTCGGGCCAGGTGTGCGACCGCTCCCCTTCTCCGCGCGAGACCTCGATGTAGACGATCCCGTCGTCGAACGCGGTGCGGCCGATCAGCTCGCGCATCGTGTCGCGGAACGACCCCTCGTCCCACGGATTCGGGATCTCGATCGCTTCGAGCGCGCGCGCCAGCCGCAGCCAGTGCTCATGCCGAAAGACCGGTCCTCGGTCGAAGAACTTGAAGACCTCGTAAATCGCGTCGCCGAAGAGGAACCCGCGGTCCTCGACGCGCAGGACACGCTCCTCCGTCGTCGTGAAGCGGCCGTTGAACCAGAGGACGTCGCTCACGCGCTGACTGCCTTCACGATCACGATCGTGCGGTCGTCTTCCGGCGAGCGGCCCCATTTCGTCACGCGAGAGAGGACCTCCTGTCCGATCTCCTGCGCCGAGCGGCTTCGGTTCTGCTTGACGACGCGCTGCAGGCGCTCGAGTCCGAACTCGCGGTCCTGTCGGTCGTGCGCCTCGACGATGCCGTCCGTGTAGAGGCAGAGGAGATCGCCGGGATCGAGCTTCGCGAAACCGCGCGTGTACGTCGCGTCGGGCGTCGGGCCGAAGACCGGGCCGCCGTTGCGGAGGTATTCGACGTGGTTCCCTTTCAGGAGGAACGGTGCGTTATGCCCCGCGTTCGAGTAGATGAGGATGCCGCCGGTCTCCAGCTCACCGTAGAAGCAGGAGACAAACTTCGTCGTGAGGCGGCTGCGATGGATGATGTGATTCAGCTTCTCCATCGTCCGGACGATCTTGAAATCGCGGTCGGTGGCCATCCGGAGGCCCATGTAGATGTCTCGGACGACCAGCGCGGCCGGGAGGCCGTGACCGGAGCCGTCGGCGATCGCGAGGCCGAGGATGTTGTCGGTGATCGGGATGAAGTCGTAGAAGTCGCCGCTGACGATCTCCGCCGGGACGGTCCGCCCCCAGATGTCGAAGCCGGGATACTGCGGAACGCGGCTCGGGAGGATCGAGGCCTGAATGCGCTGCGCTTCCTCGATGAGCGACTCGTACCGTTGCGCGCGGATGCGCTGCGTGATGACGGAGCGGATGAGGTTGAGCGAGAAAAGGATGTCGTCACGGCCGAGCTCCGGGGCGACGTCGAAGCTGACGATGTACTCGCCGTCGCCCGCAGAGACTGCGACGAATCGCCGTGCGCCGATCCTGGCCTCGAGCACCGGATCGAATGCCGGATCGCTCGGCCCCATGACGACGATCCCGTTCTCGAGCACCAGCTCCACGGCGCGATACTCGCGCGGCACGATGATCCCGAGCGGCGCCTCGTGGTCGTCGCCGAAGCGCGACACCAGCTCGAACGTGTCGTCCCCGCGCGCTTCGTAGATCCGTCCGCCAGTGATCCCGAGCTCGTCGCGGAAGTTGTTCGTGACGATCGTGGCGATCGACGCAATCGTCGACCCGACGCCCTCGTCGCCCTCGATCGCTTCGACGGTCTTCTCGACTTTTGTGAGGAGGCGCTTGTAGTCCACTACGATTTCTTCAGACCGCGAGCTTTCCGGAGTCGATCAATCCTCTCCCGCTCCCATTTATCTCGATCCCCGTTTGCTTCCTCGATCGACCGATACTTGCGAATGCCGCGCGGGATGCACAGGCCGACCGGCTGCACCGCACGCTCAGCCATCCGCCAAAGTTGGCGGACTTTTCGTGTGATGGCGGGATCACCCGCCTTGTTCCAGCGCCAGTCGCGGTTCATCTCCTCGATGGAGCGGTACTTCGTAACGGGCATCCTAGTCCTCGAAACCGAACTCTTCTTTCAGCCAGTGAGCGTCGACCTTGTCTTTGGGCCGAACGGTGTTTCGCTTCATTTCATACAGCTTAGCAGCCGTGACGACGCGCACCGGAATCCCTTCGTATTCGATCACCTCGTAAGGAAGCGTGTCGTATGAATACATCTCGCCGAGGCGCGTCAGAAAGTCCATGCTGAAAGAGTCGTCAGGCGGACCGTATGCGATCGCAGGGTAGTCGCCCATCAGCTCTTCGGCCTGGATCTCATCGATGCTCGGGTCGTCCCAGATTGACTTCAGCGCACGCTTTAGGCGTTCGATGTTTTCCGTCTCCGGCTTGATGAAAAAATCGGCATCCGTCGTAGCGCGGATGATGCCGTGCATGTTCAACGCGACTGCTCCGAACGTGATGTATTCGACTCCTTCGCGGTTCATCGCGGCGATGAATTCGAGCACCTTTCCAAAGTCCATCTACTTCAACTCCACCCCATCCAACTCATACGGCGCCTTCACCCCGAGCAATCCGAGTACGGTCGGATAGATGTCGGCGATGTACGGGGCGCGGGGGCCGGTGAGCTTGCGGTTGTAGAAGAAGATGCCCTTCACGATCTCGGGGTCGACCGAGCAGTGGTCGCCGCTCCAGACCTGCTTGTTCGGCTCCAGGAGGTCCTTCGGAATGCCGCCGAGGGCGGTCTGCCACGAGACGCGGTAGCCGTCGTTGTTTGTCACGAACAGGTCCGGGATCATGTTCGGGTCGAAGCTCTTGTAGACCTCCTCGCGTGCGAGGACGCGCCGGACGACCTTGTCTCCCGTTTCCGGATCGGTGAACTGCGTGAGGCGCTGCTTGAGCTCCGCCTTGAGCGCGTCGTACTCCGGGCCGGGCTGCACGATCCCCTGCGACTCGCGGCCCTTCAGGTTGATGTACACCTCGCCGAGGCCCATGGCGTAGGCGCGCGTCTTCGACCAGTCGACGTTCTCCCAGAACTGTCCCTGGCTGAAGAGCATCTCGAGATTGCGTTCCTTCACGCGGACGCCGGTCTTCAGCACCAGATAGCCGTTGATGACCAGCCACGTGTCGTAGTTGACCGCCTTGCGGAAACTCGCGAAACCGTGATCGGAGACGACGAGCAGCGTCGCGTGCTGCTGGTCCGCCGCCTTCATCGTGTCGCCGACGATCGAGTCCATCAATTGATACGCGCGCAGAAGGCTGTTCCCCCAGTGCTCCGCGAGCTGCGGCGTGTACGCCGGATGCTTCGGATCGATCGCGCGCCAGAAGACGTGCCCCACGCGGTCGGGAAACTCGAAGTACTGCACCATCAGGTCGTTGTCGCTCTGGAGGAACGCGTCGTACATCTTCCGGTTCTGCGTGACGGTGAACTCCATGTCATCCCAGAACATCTGCTCGGTCGCGAATCCCTCGGAGATCGCCCACGTATCGACCTGCCAGCCGAGCGTCTTGAAGAGGCCGTACTGCTTGGCGAGGTCGGGCGCCCATCGCGTCGGCGACGAGATCTTGAACCCCGGCGGCAGGCTCCGCGGATCGAAGTTGATCGGCGAGAGGTACAGCTTCACTTCCGGCTGCGACGAGATCAGGTGGAAGCGGCTGATGCCATGCACCTTCACGAGCTGATTGAACGGGAACTCGAAACTGACCCAGCCGCTCCACTCCCCCGGTTTCAGCGTGAACTTCTGATCGCTGACTTCGATCTGGATGGAGTTGCGGTCATTCGCGACCGTGATCGTCATGGGGGCCGCGATGACGGGCGGATCCCCGAACAACTTGTTCGGCGGTCCGTTGATCTTCGTGTGGATGACGCCTTTATTGTCCTCGAGTTGGACCACTTCGATCGAGAACTCGTTCCCGCCGCCGCTTTCGTTGCCGCGATGGAACTCCAGCTCCGAGGTGAAGTAGAACGGCTTGCCGACGCGCCCGGACATGTCGGGAACGCCGAGGCCCGACAGGAGGTGATCGCCTTCGCCGAAATCGTTCGCCGGGAACGTGACCGGGACGTGGACGACCATCACCTTCTTGCCCGCGTGCGCGGCCGCCTCCCAGAACGGAATGCCCTGCCGGCGGTTGATGACACCCGGCCGCGTCACCGGGATCAGCTTCTGAACGGCGATGAATGCCCCAACCGCCGCGCCAATGGCGACGACGAACGCGACCGCGCCGCCGATCCGCGACGCCCGGAAGATGAAAAGGGCAATCAAGGCGAGGATCAGGAGCACCGCGACGGCGGCGTACGGGGCGTTCTTGGTCCCGAAGAGGAACGGCTCCTTCGTCTCGTCGAAGGCGGCGAAGACGGGGAGATACGTTTTCGGATCGCGGCGGAGAAAGTCGAAGATGCCGGTGCGGCCGGGGTCGATTCCGGTGGAGAACGTCGACCATGAGACCGGTGTCTGCGCCGGCGTTGTCGGCAGCAGCGGCCGGAACGTGCCTGCATCACGCAGTTTCGCGAGATTCGGCAGCTTCCCCTCATTCATCCACTGCTCGGTGTAGCGGGCGTCGACGCCGTCGAACCCGAGGACGATCACCTTCTGCTGCGCGGCATGCGCCGCCAGCGGAAACACGAAGAGCAGGAAAAGAGGGAGTGCAATGCGCCGCATTGACGCGAGATGATATCGGAGATGTCCCCCGGCATTCCTCTTGTAACGGACCGGACCGCAAAGGAGTCGTCACCATGAAAGTTCGTCATTTCCTCGCCCTCGGGATCACGCTCTCCCTCATCGCCTGCGGCGGCGAAAAGAAGGCGGGAGGGGCCGCGGGAGCGAAGGACACGCTGGTCATCGCGTGGCAGTCGAGCCCGACGAATCTCGACGTCCGCGTCGGAAACGACAACGCCTCGGGCCGCATGTTCGACCTGATCTACAGCGGACTCGTTCGCATCACTCCCGACATGAACTACGCGCCCGACGTCGCAGAGAAGTGGGAGATGCCGGACGACAAGACGATCATCTTTCACCTGAATCCGAACGCGAAGTTCCACAACGGACAGCCGGTGAAGGCGTCGGACGTGAAGTGGACGTACGACTCGCTCATGGACCCGAAATTCGTCACGGCGAAGAAGTCCGGCTACGCCGCCGTCGACCACATCGAAGCACCCGACGATCACACCGTCATCTTCAAGCTCAAGGAGCCGAACGGCGGGCTGTTCGACAACCTGACCCTCGGCATCCTCCCCACCGGCGCCGACACGAACGTCTACAAGACGAAACCGATCGGATGCGGTCCGTACAAGGTCGTCAACTTCGCTCCCGACGACCGCCTCGAGCTCGAAGCGTTCGACCAGTGGCACCTCGGCGCGCCGAAGATCAAGCACGTGATCGTTCGCGTGATCCCGGACGCCACGACGCGCGTCCTCGAGCTACGGCGCGGAACCGTCAACTTCGAGGTGAACAACATCCCGTTCGAGAACGTCGGCGAGTTCGAGAAAAACCCCGACTTCAAGGTCACGAAGACGCCGGGCTCGGTCTGGCAGTACCTGGAGTTCAACCTTCACGACCCGGTCCTGGCGAAGCTCGAAGTACGGCAGGCGATCGCGCATGCGATCGACCGGAAGAAACTGGCGCGCGACGCGATGCGCGGCTTCGCGATTCCGACCGACACGATCTTCGGACAGGGTCACTGGGCGCGGGCCGAGGGGCTGCCGACGTATCCGTTCGACCCGAACAAGGCGAATCAGCTCCTCGACCAGGCGGGATACAAGAACGGACCGAAGGGGCGGTTCTCGCTCACGTTCAAGACTTCGAATGACGCCGAGGCGCTGCTGCGCGTCCAGATGATGCAGCAGATGCTCAAGGAAGTCGGGATCAACGCCAGCATCGAGCAAAGCGAGTTCGGGACGTTCATCGAAGCCATCGGCAAGGGGAACTTCCAGCTCTATTCACTCTCTCGCAACGGCGTCCAGGATCCGGACTTCCTCTACAACATCCTCTACTCGAAGAACACGCCGCCCGAGGGGCAGAATCGCGGTTACTACTCGAATCCGCGCGTCGACCAACTTCTCGTGGAAGGGCATACATCGTTCGATCGCGCGAAGCGGAAGCCGATCTACGATGAAGTGCAGAAGATCGTACAGCAGGACCTTCCGTTTCTCTCGCTGTACCACCAGCTCAACGCCGCGGTGATGAGGAAGAACATCGACGGCTACGTCCCCTACCCCGCCGGCTTCTTGTTGTCGGTGCCGCAAATGAGTATTCATTAGTGGTGGTTGATCCGCAGATCGTCGTACTCCGCATCGCGCTGGCGTTCGTCTTCGGCGCGGTCGCGGGGATCGAGCGGGAGTGGCGGCACAAGGTCGCCGGCATCAAGACGAACGCGCTGGTCGCGATCGGCGCGGCGGCGTTCGCGCTGATGTCGGACACCTTCGGGCCGAACAACCACAACCCGGCGCAGCTCGCGGCGGCGGTGGTCACAGGCATCGGCTTCATCGGTGCGGGCGTCATCATTCATCGCGGCGCGACGGTGCAGGGCGTCACGACCGCCGCGACTCTGTGGGCCAACGCCAGCATGGGCGTCGCCTTCGGCCTCGGCTACTTCGTCATCGGCGGGACGGTCTTTGCGGGCGTGATCATCGTGCAGTTCATACTCCCGCCGATCGTTGCTTACGTCTCCGCCCATGGACCGCGTGATCGCGATCGGTGATCGGTCGCATCTACCCAGCCGTCGAATGGCAGCGCCCCCGCAGCCCGGGTGTCAGCGCAGGGGATCGCTGACACGCGGGAACGCCGCCATTCCACGGCTGCGTTCGCGCGCCATCGTCTCAGCATCCGCAATCCCGCCGGGTCAGCAACTCGAGGAGGAAAGTACGGAGTTTGGCGACATCTGAATTCGCAGAGCTGAACCGGCAGGAATGCCGATGCTGCGACTCGCGCGCGTGCGCCGTGGTTTCAGACGCGGGGTGGTCCGCGCGTCTCGGCTTCCGGCGCGAGAATGAGGGCGGAAACGCGCTGCTGCTCGATGGAGAGCCGCGCCAGGAAGATGAGGAGGAATGCGATCGCGAACGCGGCGAGGACGGCGACGACCTCCTCGATCGCCCGATCGATGCTCATCAGGTCGTCGGACGCGGAGATGATCGGGAACAACAGCACCATCGCGAACGCGAGCGCGATGAGCGCCTTGCCGTCGCGGCGATAGGTGAGCAGCTTCGCGAACGATCCGATCGCGAGCGCGACCCACGCCAGGTTGAGCAGTTGCTCGATCACCACCATTGATTATGCGCTTGCAGGAGCGGGACCAGCAATAGCCGATCCCGCCCCAGTCGTGAAGTCAGACGATCAATCGCCGCAAACGGTTTCGATCAGAATCGCGCACACTTCGTACGGATCCATGTTGGCCGCGGGCCGGCGATCCTCGAAGTAACCCTTGCCGTCCTTCACGGTTCCCATCGGAATGCGCGTCGACGCGCCGCGGTCGAGCTGACCGTAGCGGAACGCGTGGATCGGCGAGGTCTCGTGAAGTCCCGTGAGCCGCTCTTCGTTGTGCGCCCCGTAGACCTTGATGTGGTCGTCATGGCGGCTCTCCAGCTTCTTCATCGCCGCTTCGATCACCTTCAACCCGCCCTCGGCGCGCGTTTCCTTCGTCGAGAAGTTCGTGTGCGCTCCGGCGCCGTTCCAGTCACCCTTCACCGGCTTCGGATAGAGCGTCGCCGTGACGCCGAACTCCTCGGCGATGCGGTACAGCAGCCAGCGCGCGAGCCACAGCTCGTCCGCGATGTCGGGCGCCGGGATCGCGCCGAGCTGGAACTCCCACTGCGCCGGCATGACCTCGGCGTTGGTGCCGTAGATGTGAATCCCGGCGCGCATGCAGGCGTCGGTGTGCGCTTCGACGATGTCGCGGCCGAACACTTCATCCGCGCCGATGCCGCAGTAGTAGCCGCCCTGCGGCGCGGGGAACCCGTTGTCGGGCCAGCCGAGCGGGCGCGCCCCTTCGAAGAACGTGTACTCCTGCTCGATGCCGAACCACGCCTCGTGAGCGGCGTACTTCTCGGCCACCTGGCGGAGGCGCGCGCGGGTATTCGACCAGTGCACCGTTCCGTCGGGATTCAGGACCTCGCAGAGGACGAGCACCTCGTCCGCTCCGCGCAGCGGGTCCGGAACGTACTTCACGGGACGGAGGAGCAGGTCGCTGAAGTGACCGCTCGACTGGAACGTGCTCGAGCCGTCGAAGCCCCAGTCCGGGATGTCCCCCAGGTGGCTGACGCGGTTCTCGAGGACCTTGGTCTTCGATCGCAGCTTCGCCGTCGGTTTCTGTCCGTCAATCCAAATGTACTCCGCCCTGATTCTGGCCATGTGAACCTCCGCGAAAAAGATGGCGGAGGATAGCAGGGCGTACCCGCGCGCGGCAGTCCTTACTTCTCAGTGGGCGCTGCGCTAAAATTAGAGACCTGCCTACTCCCGGCTCCCGACTCCCGACTCACTCACCATCACCTGATTCTTGCCCGCGGATTTCGCGCGATACATCGCCGCGTCCGCGCGCCGCAGTAGCTCGCTCTTGTCCTGCTCCTCGGTCGCTCCATCGCCCGGATTCGCGTACTGCGCGATCCCGATCGAAGCGGAGAGGATGCCGCGCAGGTTCAACGGCGGATTGCTGAATCCCCACTCCCGCTCCAGGAACGTCGTTCCCGCGATCGTGGCGCGGATCTGTTCGCAAAGCCCGAGGCCGTCGTCGAGCGACGTCTCGGGAAGGACGATCACGAATTCGTCGCCGCCGTAGCGAGCGACTGTCGCGCTCCCCGACTGCACGATCCGCTTGAGAATGAACCCGACTTCGCGCAGCACCTGGCTGCCGGCGAGGTGGCCGTAGGCGTCGTTCACGTACTTGAATCGGTCGAGGTCGAGGAAGATCAGCACGAGGTCGCGGTTCGTCTTCCGCGCGTCGGTGATCGCCTCGGTCAGCCGGACGTTGAACCAGCGGTCGTTGAAAAGGCCGGTGAGATCGTCGCGCTTCGCCAGCTCGTGCGCGCGCTTCGCGTCGAGCGCGTTCTGCAGCATGAACGACGTGTAACCGGCGAAGATCTCGAGCAGCGTCATGTCGCGCTGCGTGAAGGTCTTTCCGTCGAGGCGGTTGATCAGCTCCAGCACGCCGCAGACGTGCTTCCCGATGTAGATCGGCACCGCGACGATCGAGTGCGTCTTGTGCCCGATCTCGGTGTCGATGTGGGGGTAGAAGAACTCGTCGGTCTCGACGTCGGCGGAGAGGTACGGCGTGCCGGCCTGGTAGACGCGGCCGACGATGCCGTGCTGCGCCGAGAGCCGTTGCCCGATCAGGTTGCTCGAGGCGTCGCCGAACGTGGCGATGAAGACCAGCTCGTTGTCGCGCCGCGAGGCGACCTTGCGATACGGATCGTCGAGGAGGATCGATCCCGATTCCGACGGCACGAACTCGTACGCCTTCTGCAGGATCTGACGGAGGACGAGATCGAGGTCGAACGCGTCGCCCCGCAGCGAGAGTCCGGCACGCTGCCGCTCCAGAAACCGCTCGAGCTGCGGGATTTCGAGCGAATGGAATTGAATCATCCGTCTTTACCGGTCCGGCGATTATACGTCTCCGCCGCAAATGCCTCTCGTTCAAAGGAGATATTGCGATACGCGTCGTCGGAGCTCATCCCCGCGCGGCGGTTGCGAAAGTACTCGCGGAGGTAGCGCCACACGAAGCGGAGCAAGCCGAGGTCGCGCATCTGGCGGACGTGCACCAGCTCGTGGCTCAGGAGAGCGTCGGATTGTGCGTCCGCGCGGACCCAGATTCGCCGTCCGATGGTGATTGCCGCCACGCCGCGTACGAGGAACGGCCGCATCCACCACGGGAAGTTGGTCTTCACGATGGCGCGCTCTTCGTCGAGATTCGCGTTCAAAACAACTCCGTCATCCTGAGCCGCGTAGGCGGGGAAGGATCTCCGAATTCGCGGCACGTGGCTCGGGCGGCGCATCTTGAACTACTACTTCCGAGAATCGTCGCGCGCCGCGAAGATTTCTTACAGAAGTGGTGGATCGCTGCGCATGGGCTGAGGGCGTCAGATCGCTGTCATCCCGCGAGCTTTCAGGCCGCCGTAGGCGGCGACAGATCCTCAGCCCCCGCCTTCAGGCGGGGGTTGTTCGCGCACAGGACGTGAGCCCGCGTAGCGGGCG
>DASYSN010000605.1:0-2479 GCA_036003305.1 Thermoanaerobaculia bacterium | reverse complement strand
CGCGGAAACGCGCTCGCCGTCGAAGTTGCCGCCGCCGAGGACGCGGCGATTGAACCAGTAGGTCTCGTTCAGGCCGACGATCAGCGTGCGCGACCCTTCCGGCAGCGCCGCGTTGAGCCACGCGACCGAGGCGTACGACGGGCGCGCTTTCGTCAGGTATTCCTCGTCCGTCTGTTTCGCCGCGAGGAGCGAGAAGACCTCGGTGCGATCGACGTAGTAGGCAACTAGGAAGAGTTGCGCCACGACGGCGATTACGAGCACAACCCGGAGCGCACGCGAGTCGAGCTTTGCATCGCTCGCCGCCGCGCCGAAGAAGGGGACGAGGAGGCGCGCCGACGGCGCGGTCATCCAGAGCAGCGCAACGGCGACGAGGAGCGCGATGGCGACCGGTCCACTGATCGCCGTGAGCGCCGCGAGCAGGGACGCGCCGAGCGACTCGTCGAGGTAGCGGCCATCGAAGATGTACGAGCCGAGCGTCAGTGCGCGGTAGTTCGAGACGTGCGGAGCGTGGGCGGTGAGGAACGGCGCGATCGGGCTGCCGGTCAGGATCAGGTTCCGGATGAAGAAGACCGACCCTGCGGCAGCGCCCCAGGCGACGCCCCTCCAATGACGCTTCATCACCATCACGACCAGCGCGAACGGAATGAAGGTGTACTTCGTCAGCAGGCCCGCGGCGAGTCCCGATTCGCGCTCGTCGTCGTCGAGAAACGCCACGCAGATGCCGAGGAGCGGCCAGTCGACGATCGACCAGCCGGCGGTCAGCGCGAGGGCGGGCGTCGTCACGATCGCGGCGGTGAGAAGGGCGTTGCGCGTACGGCGATGGATGACAGCCGTCGTGGCAATCGCAGCGATCAGATGGACGAAGTGCGATGCGATGCCTCCCGCGACCGCGCCGAGCAGCGCGAGCGGCGCGAGATCGGCGGACTCGATCCCGAGCGGGAAGTACGAGTGCGAGATCAGCGGCAGCGCGATCGCGCGCCCGGCGAGCACCCACGCGTGCGGCACCGCGAGGTGGTACGCGAGCTCGTCGAGCGAGCTGGGAGGCGCCTGCGCGGAGACGAAGCCGAGGAGGAGGACGAGGGCGGCGGGGAGCGCGAAGAGGGGAGAAGGGAGAGGGGAGAGGGGAGAGGGGAGAAGAGAGAGGGGAGAAGGCCTGTCTCCGCTCTCCCTTCTCCGCTCTCCGCTCTGAAAGTTCTCATACAGCGCAAGGATCCCCGCCAGCGCAAAGACAATCGTGACAGCCACCATCGTCCCCGCATTCACCTTCAGCAGCCCGACGAGAAAGCAGATCGTGCCGAAGATCGGGTACCCGATGACGAAGCTGAGCGCGAGGCCGGGGCGACGGCGGCGGGCGAGGTGTCCGGCGCCTGCGATCGCGATCGCTTCGAGTAGCGCGAACGCAAGCGAGACCCCGGCGCGGCGGAAGAAATAGTCGATGAGGAGAAAGCGCGTGACGAACGTCAGCGTCAGCAGCGCGGCGATGACCAGGGCGACGGCACGCCACACCGCGCGCATGGCCTATGCGCGCGCCGCCAGCGCGTTGCGGATCGCGAGGATGTCCTCGATGATCTCGCGCGCCGCGTACGGCTTGAGCTGCGTGGTGCGGTCCGACAACGCTTCCGGCGGGTTGTCGTGAACCTCCATGAAGAAGCCGTCGGCGCCCGCCGCGGCGGCGGCACGCGCGAGCGGCCGTGCGAACTGCGGGGTGCCGCCTGTCTGCTTCCCTTCGCCTCCCGGCCGCTGCATCGAATGCGTGATGTCGTAGACGACCGGCGCGCCGAGCTCGCGGATGATCGGAAACGCGCGCATGTCGACGACGAGGTTCTGGTAGCCGAACGTCGTTCCGCGCTCCGTGATGAAGACGCGGTCGTTCCCGACCTCGTGCCCCTTCTGCAGAATGTTCTTCGACTCTTCCGGCGAGAGGAACTGCCCCTTCTTCACGCCGACTGGCTTACCGGTGCGCGCGGCCGCCGCGATGAGGTCCGTCTGCCGGCAGAGGAACGCCGGAATCTGGATGATGTCGAGGACCGCGCCGGCCGGCGCCGCCTGCGACGCGTCGTGGATGTCGGACAACACCGGAAGCCCCGTCTCGTCCTTCACCGCACGGAGGATCTCCAGTCCCTTCTCGAGTCCCGGTCCGCGAAACGACTCGATCGACGTCCGGTTGGCCTTGTCGAACGACGCCTTGTAGACCAGCTGAATCTTCAGCTCATCGCGGATCTTCTTCAGCGTGTGCGCCATCATCAACGCATGCTCGCGCGACTCGATCACGCACGGGCCGGCGATGAAGAGCGGCGGATGGTCGCCGCCGAACGTGATGTCATTCGTGATCTGGATGGGGCGGGTGAGCGTCATTCGCGCGGCAGGATATCTTCGTGTGGCGCAGGCTTCCAGCCTGTGCTCCGGGCGGGATGGGGGGCACAGGCTGGAAGCCTGCGCCACACGGGAGCAGATCGGCACGCGCTGCGCAGAGCGTGCT
>DASYSN010000604.1:0-19898 GCA_036003305.1 Thermoanaerobaculia bacterium | reverse complement strand
GTCCTGCGTATCGGCGATGTACTCCTGCTGCCGCTCGTAGTCCTTCGCCTGCTTCTCCATCCGCTCCGCGCGGAGCTGCAGGAACTTCTCGTAGTTGCCGGGGTACTCGATCAGCTTCCCGTGCGCGAGCTCGATGATCTTCCCGACCGTGCGGTTGAGGAACGTACGGTCGTGCGAGATGACGAGGTAACTGCCGGGGAACGACTGCAGGAACTCCTCGAGAAACTCGATGCCCTTGAGGTCGAGGTGGTTTGTCGGCTCGTCGAGGAGCAGGAGGTCGACGCGCGTCAGCAGCACCCGCGCGAGCATCGCCCGGTTCTGCTGCCCGCCGCTGAACTCCGCGATCGGCCGCTCGAAGTCCGGCTTCTCGAACCCGACGCCGGTGAGCACCCGCTCGACCTCGGCGTGCAGCGTGTAGCCGTCCGCATGCTCGTAGTCGTGCTGAAGCTCCGCGTATTTCTCCAGCAGCCGCTCATGGTCCGGCCGTGCGACGTCGCCCAGGTCGTGCTCGATCGCCCGCATCTTCCGCTCGATCGCCAGCACGTTGTCGAACGCCGTCTCGACGTAGTCGAACAACGACATCCCCAGCTCCGCGTCGAGGTGCTGCCCGACGTGCCCGATCGTCAACCCCGACGCCCGATACATCTCGCCGTGGTCCGGATCCTCCTGCTTCAGCAGCAGCCGGAAAAGCGTCGTCTTCCCGGCCCCGTTGCGCCCCACCAGCCCAACGTGCTCCCCAGGATTGTGCTGCCACGTGACCCCCTTGAGGATGTCATGAGGCCCGTAGCTCTTCTCGATGTTCTCGAAGCGGTAAAGCATGCGGAGGGGGTCAACGGTGCGAGAGGGGAAAGTGTTCCGGAGTCAGGGCAGCCGCGGAGCGGCGAAATCTCAGTAGCCCAATGCGTCAGCATTGGGAAGGAAGGCACCAATCGAGCGAGCCGCGGAGCGGCGACATTCGTTCGAGGACCCATCGAGATGTCGCCGCTCCGCGGCTTCGCAGGATGGACCGATCGAGATTCCCAACGCTTACGCGTTGGGCTACCGAGATATCGCTGCTCCGCGGCTGACCGGCGGCGCGTTGTAATCTACCCGCATGCGCCTCGCCGTGAACATCGACCACATTGCGACCATCCGGGAAGCACGCAAGTCCGACGAGCCCGATCCGATCGCGGCGGCCGTGATCTGCGAGCTGGCGGGGGCGCAGGGGATTACGGTTCACCTGCGATCGGACCGGCGTCACATTCAGGACCGGGACGTGGAGCTGCTGCGGCGGTCCGTCTCGACGCACCTGAACGTCGAGATGGCGGGGACGGCGGAGATGGTGCGCATCGCGCAGACGATCAAGCCGCATCGCGTGACGCTGGTGCCGGAGCGCGCGAATGAGGTGACGACCGAGGGGGGGCTCGACGTGGTGCTGCACGCGAGCAACCTCGAGAAGACGGTGCGGCAGCTCCTCGACGCGCACATCGACGTCTCGATCTTCGTCGATCCCGACATCGAGCAGATCCGGATGTGCCACAAGATGGGGGCGCCGCGGATCGAGATCAACACCGGCAAGTACACCGACGCGTGGCGCAGCGGGAACTGGCAGCCGGAGCTCGAGAAGATCACGACCGCCGCCCGCACCGCGCGCAAGATCGGCCTCGTGGTCCTCGGCGGGCACGGTCTCAACTACCGCAACATCGATCCGATCGCGATGATCGGCGACATCGAGGAGCTGAACATCGGGCATTCGATCGTGGCGCGCGCGGCGCTGGTGGGGCTCGACTCCGCGGTGCGCGAGATGATCGCGTTGATGCGCAACCCGCGCCGCGTGGCGAGCAAGTAGTCAGGCGGCGCGCAGTTTCGCCAGCGCGCGGCGGATCGAGGCAA
Organism: Thermoanaerobaculia bacterium; assembly: GCA_036003305.1. GTDB lineage: Bacteria > Acidobacteriota > Thermoanaerobaculia > Gp7-AA8 > Gp7-AA8 > DASXHZ01. Next base: position 18,026 of record DASYSN010000604.1, on the reverse strand, counting down.
CCTTTCCCCGCTCATGGCGCGGGGAGAACATCTCCTCTTCGTACGCGGCGATGAGCGGGGCGAGATCGCGGGCGGCGTCGGGGTGGCGGTCGCGGAGGATCCGCAGCGCCTCCTCCATCGTCATCGCGGGGCCGACGTCGATGCCGAGGAAGCGGAGGTGGCCTGCAAGGTCGTCGAAGAGCGGACGGCGGCGGCGGCGGATGATCACGACGAGCGCGGCCAGCGCGGCGAGCACCACGACGATGTTCGTGGCGTCGACGAACGTGAACCTGCGCCGGAACGTCGACAACGACGCGTGGGAGCGGCCGACCGCGTTGCGGAGGCGCGTGAGGACCTCCATCGCGAACGCGACCTGATCGCCGAGGCCGTAGGTCAGGACGTAGCGGTCCCAGAAGAAATTCACCGAATCGGCGAGCGCGCTGACGTACGTCTTGAACAGCCCTTCGCGCGCGTTGCCGGGGCGCAGCGCGGCGGGCGTCGGATCGAACGTCTGCCAGCGGTCGCCGGTCCAGACCTCCACCCACGCGTGCGCGTCCTCGAGCCGCATCGTGAAGTAGCCGGTGAGCGGATTGAGCTTCCCGCCGTAGAAGCCGCCGACGACGCGGGCCGGCTTCCCGAGCGCGCTGAGGAGCGCCACCATCCCGGCCGCGAAGTACTCGCAGTGGCCGCGGCGGTCCTTGAGCAGGAACTCGTCGACCGACATCGGCTTTCCGATCTGCAGCGGCTGCATGTAGTAGCGGAAATGCGAGGTCATGTACGACTCGATCTTCCGCGCCTGCGCCTCGGTGCGGGGCTCGTTGCCAACGATCTGGCGCGCCAGCGCGGCGACCGCCGGCGTGACCGGATAGTCGATCACGCGCGGATGTTCGGTGTGGAGAGGGGCCACCTCGCGCGCCATCGCGATGTCGAACGTCGCTGAGTCGCGGCCGGCGGTCGCGGTCGTGAACGTGTCGGGCGACGGCCCTTCCTGAACGGATACGAGTCCGGCGAGGCCGTACGTACCGGCTGGCAGATAGAGCCTCCCCGTGCGGACGAACCGCTGCTGCATCCGCGCGCCTCTCATGTAGCCGACCGGCCGGGCGATCCTGAATAGCCCGTCGCGCGAGGCGATTTCGCGATAGCCATGCGACGACTGCAGCCACACGTGGCCGATGTAGCGGTCGTAGACGTTCGCGCGGAGCCGCAGCGGCGTGAAGAACGGCAGCGCTTCAGGCCCCATCCAGACGCGCGCGACGACCGCCGGGTCGGGGGTGCTCGACCGCTGCTGCGAGAAGTCGATCGTCGTGGACAAGCCGGTGGTCGCGTTGGTCAGCGCGCCCGAAACGCCCTGCACGAGCGGATTGCGCGTGCGCGGAATCACCGGGAAGAGCAGCGCCGCGAGCACGATCGTCCCGCCGAGGTAGAAGGCGGCGGCGCGATTCGACGGCGCGTCCTGGTACTCGTGGCCGATCGACGCCGCGGTCTCGACGTGGCTCAGCAGCATGAGCTGCCGGAAGACCATGAACCCGAATAGGGCGACAAAGAAGACGATCGTGATGTCGGTCGAGGTCGCGACGCTCGCGACGAAGATGAGCGCCGCGATGAGCAGCCGCTGCGCGTGGTTGTTGCGTCGCATCCCCTCGATCGGCTGGTAGACGGCGATGAAGAGGACGAGATGCGTCGACGCGGCGATGGCGTGGTTCGCCATGGCGTCGACGATGTAGAGCGGCACGTACGCGACCGCGATCGCCCGCATCACCTTCTCCGGAATGATCTCGGGCGTTCCGCCGCGCGCCACGCGGTAGATCATGCCTGCGACGACGAGATGGAACACCGCCAGCGGTGCGACGCCGATCGCTCCGGTGAAGTAGAGCGGCACCGCGGCGAACGCGGTGAGCAGGAGGAGCTCGATCTCACGCGCTCGCGAGCTCATCGTCCCTTCCCTTCCCTCTTTGCAGCGCGAACACGACGCTGTTCTGATCGATCACCTGCGTCACCGGCTCGTGCGCCGGCTCGACCAGCGCCAGCGCGCGGAACGCGTCGGACGCCGACTCCGCCTCGCTCGCGGTGATCGTCACGCGCGGCATCGTGAAGAGGATGGTGAGGCCGCGCCGCGCCGCGTGAAAGAGGTACGTCGCCGTGGCGCTGACCAGCTCCTCGAACGCTTCCTCTGACGCTTCGCGCGGCTTGTACGGATCGAAGACCACGTGCACCGCGCGCGCGGAGTCGAGCTCGGTCTGCTTCATGATCCAGCGGCCGAGGCTCGCCGACTTCTTCCAGTAGATGTGGCGGAGCGAGTCGCCGCGAACGTACTCGCGGAACGAGTGGATCTCCGTGCCGAGACCGGGACGGTTCGCGTTCTCGTGCTCGCCGACGATCGGCCGGAAACGCTCGCGCGTCGCTTCCTCGTCGAGCAGGCGCGGGTAAACCACGATGTCGCCGGTAAGCCGCACGCGGCGCTTCTTGAGAAAGAAGCCGAACGGATAGCGTGTGTAGAGGTCGACCTTCTGGACGTGCGCGATTCCGCGGCGCTGGAAGAGGAACGACGCCTCGACGTCAATCGTCTCGCGCTTGCCGATGATCGGCACGAGCACCGGCTGCGCGAGATCGTCGGAGACGATCGCGACGTCGCGCACGTTCCAGATCGCGGAGCGGTTCGTGATGCGCAGCACCAGGCTCACCGGCCGTCCCGCCCACGCCTCGTCCGCGCCCCGCAACTCGATCGCGAGGTGTTTGAGGCCCCCCTTCGACGCGATGCCCGACAGCAGCAGGCAGCCGAGCATGAACGTCAGCGCGATGTAGAGCGGGTTGTTGCCGGTGTTCAGCGCCGCGAACCCGATGACGAAGATGAAGATCAGGAACGACGAGCCGATGCGCGTGATCCGGACGACACCGTCGAACTGCCACGCTTCCGTGGTCATGGAGCCTCGTGTGGCGCGGGCTTTCCAGCCCGTGCTCGGGGGCGCGGGCAAGAAAGCCCGCGCCACACCGGAGCCCTACCGCGGCACCGGAATCTCATTGACGATCCGCTGGATGAAGCGCGCTTCGGGGGCGCCTTCGCCGCGCATCATGCGTCGCTCCTTCATCAGGATGCGGTGCGACAGGACGGGGCCGCCGAGGCGCTTCACGTCCTCGGGCACCACGAAGTCGCGGCCGTTGACCATCGCGAGCGCCTGGCACGCCTTGAAATACGTCAGCGCGCCGCGCGTGGAGACGCCGAGGGCGACGTCCTCGTGCGTGCGTGTCGTCTGGACGATCGCCATCAGATACTCGACCAGCGACTCGTTCACGTGGATCGACGCGACCGACTCCTGCAGCTCGCGAACGTCCGTCTCGTCGAGCACCGGCTCGAGGTGCTCGAGCGCGTCCTGTCCGCCGCCGGAGCGGAGGAGCTTCTTCTCGTCGGTCTCGTTCGGATAGCCGATGGTCAGCTTCATCAGGAAACGATCGAGCTGAGACTCCGGAAGCGGATACGTGCCGACGTGCTCGACCGGGTTCTGCGTCGCGAGGACGAGGAACGGGTCGGGCAGCGGGAGCCGCTTCTTCTCGACCGTGATGATCCCCTCGCTCATCGCTTCGAGCAGCGCCGACTGCGTCTTCGGCGTGGCGCGGTTGATCTCGTCGGCGAGGAGGATGTTCGTGAAGATCGGACCGGAGACGAACTCGAACTCCTGCTGGTCCTGATTGAAGATCGTGACGCCGACGATATCCGCCGGCAGCAGGTCGCTCGTGAACTGGATCCGCTGAAACCCGAGCGCGAGCGACCGCGCGAGCGCGTGTGCCAGCGTCGTCTTGCCGACGCCCGGAACGTCTTCGAGGAGGATGTGCCCGCGCGCCAGCAGCGCCGCGATGCAGAGCTGCACGACCTCCGTCTTTCCGCGAATCACGCGCTCGACGTTCGCCAGCAAGGCGCCGATGCGGTCGGTCGTGCGATTCAACGGTACGGCTTCACTGGTCATTCGATTCTTCTACGCGCCAGCCGCGCGTCGGGTTCGTCACGCTACGAAAAACGTGCCGGGCATCCGGCATCCGGCATCCGGCATCCGGCATCCGAAGTGCGTCGCGGGCCTCCGGATGCCGGATAACGGATGCCGGATGCCGCGCTCACAACTTCTTGTAGTTTGGACCGCCGCCGCCTTCAGGCGGAACCCAGGTGATCACCTGGTAAGGATCCATGATGTCGCACGTCTTGCAGTGATAACAGTTGGTGAAATTCAAGAACGGGACGCGCCCGCGGCCGTCCGCGGTCTCCTTCGGCTCGTACACCTGCGCCGGACAGAAGTGGAAGCACGGGTTGCCGTACTCCTCCGTACAGCGCGTGATGCAAACCTCGGTGTCGAGGATCAGGAGGTGCGGCGGCTGGTTCTCTTCGTGGACGACGCCGCCGTTGTAGACGTCGGTCACCTTGTCAAACGTGTACGTGCCGTCGAACTTCATCTTCTCCGGCGGATGCGGGTGGTCGGTGCCGAAGTAGCGCTGGATACGTGTCATCCGCTCGTGGCCGGCGTGGCCTTCGAGCTTGTTCGAGACGCCGAAACCGCGGCCACCGGTGAACATCGACAGGCCGGCGTTCATGAGGCCCGCGAGCTGACCGTTCTCGAATGCCTGATGGAAGTTGCGCTCGTGGAACAGCTCCTCGCGCGCCCACGAGCTCTCGAACATCGCCTCGTACTCGGCGAGCTGGGTCGATGAGTAGTCGTCGTTGAGCAGCGCCCGGAGTGCCGTCTCCGCCGCCATCATTCCCGACTTGATCGCGAGGTGGATGCCCTTCAGCCGTGCGCCGTTCAGGTATCCGGCGGAGTCGCCGAGGATCATGAAGCCTTCGCCGTAGCTGCGCGGCATCGAGTAATAGCCGCCCTCGGGGATCGCCTTCGCGCCGGCGGCGATCATCTTCCCGCCCTCCAGGATCGCGCGGATCGACGGATGGAGCTTGTAGCGCTGGAACTCGTGATGCGGATCGAGCGTGGGGTTCTTGTAGTCGAGACCGACCACGAGTCCGATGTCGACGATGCGATCGGCCATCCCGTAAATGAAGCCGCCGCCGAACGTGTCTTTGTCGAGCGGCCAGCCGAGGGTGTGGATCACCGTGCCGGGCGCGTAGCGGTCGTCGGGAAGCTGCCAGAGCTCCTTGATGCCGACGGAATAGACCTGCGGATTCTTGCCGGCGTACAGGTCGAACATCGTCGCGAGCTGCTTCGTCAGCGTGCCGCGCGGCCCCTCGGCGAGAATCGTGATCTTCGCCTTGATGTCGATGCCGGGCTCGAAGTTCGGCTTCGGCTGCCCGAACTTGTCGATGCCCTTGTCGCCCGTCCGCACGCCGACGACGCGGCCGTTCTCGACGAGCACGCGCGTGGCGGCGAACTCCGGGAAGATGTCGACGCCCATCTCGGCGACGATGCCGCCGAGCCAGCGCGTCATCTCGCCGAGGGAGATTACGTAGTTGCCGTGGTTCTGGAGGGGCGGCGGCAGGATCGGCACGGCGATCTTGAGGTTCTCGAAGAGATACCAGAACGCGTCGTCGGTGACCGGCGACTCGACGGGACAGCCGCGCTCGAGCCAGTCGGGCATCAGGTCGGCGATCCCGCGCGGATCCATCACCGCGCCGGAGATGCCGTGCGACCCGATCTCTTTCCCCTTTTCGAGCAGGGCGATGGAGAAGGTCTCGAACTTCTTCTCCGCGGCGGACGCGTTGTGCGCCGCGACGAGCTGCGACAATTTGTATGCGGCCGCCAGTCCCGCGGGCCCACCGCCGACGATCACCACATCGACGTCGAGCGTTTCGCGCTCGATGCCGGGAAGTTCTGCCATGCAATCAACCTCTCGCTAAGAGTCCGCGGCATTGTATCGGGTGGTAACCTGAATTAGGTGGAAGCGTTCGTCGCCATCGGGATCCTTTTCCTCGCATCGGCCGCGACGTCGTTCGTGGCGACGCGCATCGCGAAAGGGGCGGCCGAGGAGATCGGCCTGGTCGACCGTCCCGACGACCGCAAACATCACGACCGCGAGATCCCGCGCATCGGCGGTCTCGCCATCATCTTCGGGTTCGGCTTCCCGCTCCTCCTCCTCGCCGCGAACTCGCACGCGGCGGGACTCGTGTCGAAGAACCTGCCGTTCCTCTTCGCGATGCTCGCGAGCGGGTCGCTGGTCGTCGGCCTCGGCGTGTACGACGACCTGGTGGGCGCCAACGCGCCGAAAAAATTCGCCGTGCAGACGGCCGCGGCGGTCATCCTCGTCAGCTTCGGCTATCAGTTCAAGTTCGTCTCGCTCGCGGGGAAGGTCGTGCACCTCGGCGTCCTCGGCTACGTGATCTCGGTGATCTGGATCGTCGGCGTGATCAACGCGGTGAACTTCATCGACGGGATGGACTCGCTCGCGACGGTCGTCTCGTTCACGATCGCGGTCGCGTTCGCGATCATCGCGATCGTTCGATTCGACGCCTTCTCGCTCGTCGTGATGACCGCACTCGCCGGAAGCCTCGCGGGCTTCTACTGGTGGAACAAACCTCCCGCGCGCATCTTCATGGGCGACAGCGGAAGTATGTTCATCGGCCTGCTGCTCGCGGCGGGATCGATCGCGAAGCCGTCGAAGTCGCCGACCGCGATCATCATCACCGGCCCCATCATCGCGCTCGCACTGCCGGTGCTCGACACGCTCATCGTCATGAAGGAGCGCTTCGGCGGACCTTCGACGCCGATCGCGAAGCGCCTCGGCCGCCTCTTCAACGCCGACCGGCGCCACATCCATCACATCCTGCTGGTGCGGTTCGGGTCGGAAGGGAAGGCGATTGCGTCCATCTGGCTCGTGACGCTCCTGTTCGCGGCCGCGGCGGTCATGACGGCGATCGACTTCACGAAGGTGGTCGGCTACAGCGCCGGCATCCTCGGACTCGTCGCGATGATCGTTCTTCGTTACGAGCGCCGGCGCCACAAGCGCGATGCCGCCGTGAGAAACGTCGCCTGATGTGCGGGATCGCCGCGCTCTTTGCCTACGCCGCGGATGCGCCGCCGGTGAACCGGGAGGAGATCGAGCGGATCAACGCGCGGATGGTCCCGCGCGGCCCTGACGACGGCGGCGTCTGGGTCAGCGACGACGAGCGTCTCGCACTGGCGGCGCGCCGCCTGGCGATCATCGACCTCTCGGCCGAAGGCTCCCAGCCGCTGCGCGGCGTCGAGGGAGACGCGACGATCGTCTTCAACGGCGAGATTTACAACCATCGCGAGCTGCGGGCGCGTCTCGAGAAACGCGGCGCGCAGTTTCACTCCAGGAGCGACACCGAGGTCGTGCTGCAGATGTACCGGCACTACGGAGCCGATTGCGTGGGGCTGTTGCGCGGCATGTACGGCTTCGCGATCTGGGACGAACGCGAACGGCGCCTCTTCGTCGCGCGCGATCCCTACGGCATCAAGCCGCTCTACTTCGCCGACGACGGGAAGACCTTCCGCTGCGCGTCGACCGTGAAGGCGCTGCTCGCGGGCGGCGCAATCTCGCCGGCGCGCGACCCAGCGGGCGCTGCCGGTTTCCTGATGCTCGGCAGCGTTCCCGAGCCGTTCACGATCGTGAAGGACATCCGCGCGGTGGAAGCGGGGACGTGCTTCTTCGTCAACGGGACAGGACGGCACGACGCGAGTTGCCACTACTCGATCGCCGGCGTCTTCCGCCACGCGCGCGAGCAGCAGACGATCGCGAACCTGACGACGCCGGAGATCCTCCTGCGCGAATTCGTCACGGAGTCGATCGATCAGCACCTCGTTTCCGACGTCCCGGTCGGCGTCTTCCTCTCGGCGGGCATCGACTCGACCACCGTCGCCGCGCTCGCCGCCGCACGATCGTCGGAGCCGCTACGCACGATCACGATTCTGTTCGACGCCTTTCGCGACCGCGAGTTCAACGAGACGCGCGACGCGGCGCTGGTCGCCGAAAGCCTCGGCACCACGCATACGACGCGCGTCGTCTCGCGCGAGGAGTTTCTCGCCGATCTCCCGCGGATTTTCGATGCGATGGATCAGCCGACCATCGACGGTGTCAACACCTGGTTCGTCAGCAAGGCGGCCGCCGAGCAACGGCTGAAGGTCGCGCTCTCGGGCATCGGCGGCGACGAGTTGTTCGGCAGTTACCCGGCATTCAGGAAGGTCCCGCAGATCCGGCGCATCGCGCGGATTCCGCTCGTCACGAAGCTGCTCCGGCATCCCAAAGCGCGCGCGATCCGGCACTTGGGAGGCACCGACGCCGGCGCGTACTTTCTGACGCGCGGCCTCTTTCTCCCCGAGGAGATCGACGCGGGCGCGTTCGACGTCGTGAAGCACATCCAGAAGGTCTTCGACGTCGATCCAGGCACGGACTTCGGACGTGTCGCGACGCTCGAGGCGTCGCTCTACATGCGCAACCAGCTCCTGCGCGACACCGACTGGGCGTCGATGGCGCATTCGGTCGAGGTGCGCACGCCGCTCATCGGCGGGTGGCTGCTCCGCCAACTCGCGCCGCTGCTGCTGTCGCAGGGGGCGCGCTGCAAACAGTTCTTCGCGCTCAGCCCGGAACGACCGCTGCCGAGCGTCGTCAGGGATCGCCGGAAGACCGGTTTCCAGACGCCGCTCGGCGAATGGCTCGATCTCCCGCCCGACGGCACCTCGACGCGGATGCGGAGCTGGGCGCGGCGGGTCCTCGAGGAGTTCGCGTGAACATCCTCGTTCTCTGCACGGACGCGTTTGGCGGACATGGCGGGATTGCGCTGTTCAATCGCGATCTGACGGAGGCGCTGGCGCGGATGCCGGAGCGCGGCGAGATCGTGGTTCTTCCGCGCGTCATCCGGAACGCCGTTCGCGGCGTCCCGGAGGGAGTCACGTTCGTCGAAGCGGCGGCACGCGGCCAGTTCGCGTACGCACGGGAGCTGACGCGCGCGAAGCGGCGGACGCGGTTCGACCTCGTGATCTGCAGCCACATCAACCTGCTGCCGCTCGCACGCATCGCGGCCAATGACCCGCTCCTCGTCACGTACGGCATCGAAGCCTGGCGGCCGCGGCGCCGGTCGTCGAACGCGCTGCTCCATCATTGCCGCGGCATCGTGGCGATCAGCGAGATCACCCGTTCACGGCTCGTGAGCTGGTCGAAGTACGCGGGACCGACGTTCATCCTCCCGAACGCCGTCCGCGCCGATCAGTACGGAATCCGGCTGAAGCGCCGCGATCTCGTCGAGCGGTACAAACTCGAAGGAAAGCGCGTCGTCATGACGCTCGGCCGGATCGACTGGTCGGAGCGGTACAAGGGCTTCGACGAGATCATCGAGATCCTGGCGCAGCTCCCGAACGACGTCGTGTATCTCATCGCAGGCGGCGGCACCGACGTACAGCGGATCCAGAGAAAAGCGATCGCCTGCGGCGTCGGCAATCGTGTCCGCTTCACCGGCATCTTCGCGGATGACGAGAAGGCGGACCTCTACAACCTCGCGGACGTCTATGCGATGCCGAGCCGCGGCGAAGGATTCGGCTTCGTCATTCTCGAGGCGATAGCGTCGGGCGTCCCGGTGATCGTGAGCAAACACGACGGCGGCCGCGAGGCGGTGCTGGACGGAAAGCTCGGCACGCTCGTCGATCCGTCGAATCCGGCGGAGATCCGCACGGCGATCGCAGACGCGCTGGAATTCGGCGAGCGCAAGGTGCCGGAGGGGCTCGACTACTTCGGCATCGAGCGCTTCAACGATCGCGTTCACGCCATCGTGCGATCATTCGTCCAGTGAAGCGCGCGCTCGTGTTCGGCGTCTCCGGTCAGGACGGCGCGTATCTGTCGGAGCTGCTCCTCCGCAAAGGCTACGAAGTGCACGGCACGTCGCGCGACGCGGACCTGCAATCGTTCGCGCGCCTCGATCACCTCGGCGTCCGCGACCGCGTCGAGATCCACTCGGCGTCGATGCGCGACTTCCGCAGCCTGCTGCAACTAATCGTGGCGATCGAGCCGGACGAGATCTACAACCTCGCCGGTCAGACGTCGGTCGCGCTCTCGTTTTCGCAGCCGTTCGAAGCGATCGAGAGCATCGCCAACGCGCAACTGCTCCTCCTCGAGGTTCTCCGTTTTCTGGGGAAGCCGATCCGCCTCTACAACGCGTCGTCGAGCGAGTCGTTCGGGACGATTCCTCCCGGAACGGCGAGCGACGAGACGATGCCGTTCATCCCACGCAGTCCGTATGCGACGGCGAAGTCGACGGCGCACTGGCTCACGGCGAATTACCGCGACGCCTACGGCCTCTTCGCCTGCTCCGGAATCCTGTTCAACCACGAGTCGCCGCTGCGGCCGGACCGGTTCGTGACGCGAAAGGTCGTCGGAGCGGCGGCCGCCATCGCGTCCGGCAAGAAGATGCGTCTCTCGCTCGGCGACATCACCGTGGCGCGCGACTGGGGCTACGCCCCCGAGTTCGCCGACGCGATGTGGCGCATGCTCCAGCAGGATCAGGCGGACGACTACGTGATCGCGACCGGCGAAGCGCACACGCTCGAAGAGTTCGTCGCCGCCGCGTTCCGTGCCGCCGGTCTCGACTGGCGCGACCACGTCGACACCGATCCCGCCCTCTTTCGCACGTCCGACATCCGCTACAGCCGCGGCAATCCCGCCAAAGCGCAGCGCGTCCTCGGCTGGGAGGCGCAGACGCGGTTCGAGGAGCTGGTCACGTTGCTGGTCAAGGCTGCTGTGAAACCTCCGTCATCCTGAGCCGCGTAGACGGCGAAGGATCTCAGAATTCGCGGCACGGGCGACATGCGTCGCGGAAGGGTGTCGCCGCTCCGCGGCTCACAAATCGAGACGATCGCATTCCCACGGCTGGCGCCGTGGGCTACGGATGTACCGCCGCTCCGCGGCTCGCCCGTGAAACCTCCGTCATCCCACCGGGCGCCACTCCAGGAGCGGAGCGATCAGCGACTGGCCCGCGTCTTTCGTGACGAGGCTGTTCTGTTCGGAGACGGTGAAGCCGAGCGCGCCTTCGTGGAAGATGTAGCTGTCGCCGTCCGGCTCGGCGACGGTCACGAAGTAGCGGCCGGGGCGCAGGAGATTGCCGGGAAGGCGGCATTGCACGCGATGGCGCCCGAGCTGCCAGGTCCGGTGCTCCTGAGGCGTACCGTCGGTTTCGGCGGACGAGAGGATGACGGTGCCGCTTTCGTTCAAGAGACTGAAAAAAAGGCGCCCCGGCGGCATCGGCTTTCGCACTTCGTAGTCGAATTCAATGTCGATCGGCGAGTCGGCTGGAAACACCTCGGCGCCGAGGGCGGTGACTCCGTGAAACATGAAAGCGTCACTCGCCGGCGCGCGCGGCACCCACGCGAGGTTGCTTTCGATTCCCGCCGAGAGGTAGCGCGCGATGACGTCGGCCGGGCTTCCTTCGTCGATGATCCGTCCCGCATCGAGCCAGACGACGCGGTCGGAGAGCGTGCTGATCACGGTCATGTTGTGGCTGACGATGACGACCGTCCGTCCCTGCCCGCTGATCTGCTCGACGCGGCCGAGGCACTTCTTCTGAAACGCAGCATCGCCGACCGCGAGGACCTCGTCGACGAGCAGGATGTCGGGATCGAGGTGTGCGGCCACGCTGAACGCGAGGCGCATGTACATGCCGGACGAGTAGCGCTTCACCGGCGTATCGAGAAACGTCTCGATCTCCGCAAAAGCGACGATGTCGTCGAACTTCGCGCGAATCTCGCGCCGCGTCATGCCGAGGATCGCGCCGTTGAGATAGATGTTCTCGCGTCCGGTGAGCTCCGGATGAAAGCCGGTGCCGACTTCGAGGAGGCTCGAGACGCGTCCGAACAGGTGCACCTCGCCTTCGGTCGGCTCGGTGATGCGGCTGAGAATCTTCAGCAGCGTGCTCTTCCCCGCGCCGTTGCGGCCGACGACGCCGACAACCTCGCCGCGGCCGATCGAGAGCGAGACATCATGAAGCGCCCAGAAGAGCTCGGGGCGTGAAGCCGCTTTCGCGTGGAAGACGGAACGCGCCCCTTCCGTGACGCGGTCGCGCAACGACGCGTACCCCGGCACCGAGCCACCGAGGCGGTACTGCTTCGATAGATGCTCGACGCGAATGGCGGCGTCGCTCATCAGATGACGTCCGCGAACGTCGCTTCCGTCGCGCGGAAGTAGTAGAGCGCGAACAGCAGCGCGACGATGACGATCCCGCTCTCGATCGCGAGCGCCCGCGCGTCGATCCAGCCGTGGCCGAGGAGGCACCAGCGAAAGCCTTCGATGGCGCCGACGAGCGGATTCAGCGCGTACAGCAGGCGCCACTTCTCCGGCACGATCGCCGTCGTGAACCCGACCGGCGAAATGTAAGCGCCGAGCTGCAGGCCGAAGCCGACGATGTGACGGACGTCGCGGTAGCGGACGAACAGCGCGGCGAACAGGATTCCGCCCGCCGAAGCCGCGCCGAGGCACAGCAGCAGAAAGAGCGGCAGCAGGATGATGCGCGGACCCGGCACGATGCCGTACCACGCCATCGCCGCGATCACGAGAACGAACGTGACGCCGAAGTCGACGAGCGCCGACGCAACGGAGCTGATCGGCACGATCAATCGCGGGAAGTAGACCTTCGAGACCATCTGCGCGTTGCCGACCACCGACGCGCTGCTCTCCGCAAACGCCGTCGCGAACAGTTGCCACGGAAGCACGCCGGCGAACGCGATGAGCGGATACGGCAGCCCGTCGCTCGGGAGTTTCGCGAGCCGTCCGAAGACGAACGTAAAGACGAAGATCGCCGACAGCGGGCGAATCGCGGCCCACGCGATGCCGATCACCGTCTGCTTGTAGCGAACGAGGATGTCCTTCCAGACGAGAAAGCCGACGAGCTCGCGGTACTCCCACAGCTCGCGCAGGCCGAGGCGCGCGAGACCGCGGCGCCGCTTCAGGACGATGTGCACGAGACCAATTGTAGGGTTAGCTCAACGCCTTTTCGCGCGCTGCTCGCGGAGACGCCGGATGCGCTCGACCGCTGGCACCTCGGCGAGTTGCTCGTGATAGCGCTTCACGGCCGGCGCTGCGCGCCCCTCCAGCTTCTCGGGCTGCGGCGCGTGGAAGAGGTGGACGAACGGCAGGTAGCCGAAGTCGTCGACCCCGCCGGCCGCCTCGGCGCGATCCCAGAAGTCGTTGTCCTCGCCGCCCCAGCCGACGAACTCTTCATCGAATCCGCCGATCTCCCAGTACGCGTCGCGCGTGGCGGCGATGCTGGCACCGCGGAGGTTCTGCACGATGGTGACTCGACGCGGGTCGTTTTCGGAGAGGTAGAAGGTAAAGCGTTTCAGGTCAAGGAACCGAGCGCCATCGGCGACGCGCGCCAGCAACTCCGCGGCGTATCGCTGCGGCACGAGCATGTCGTTGTCGTGAAGCACGACGACTCGGCCGCGGGCGAGCTGCACTCCGGCGTTGAGCGTCCACGCGCGGTTGTACGGGTAGTCGGGCGCGACCGGCGTGTGCTCGTAGCGGACCCACGACGGCAAGCGCGCGCGAATCTCGCTCTCCGGCGATTGTTCGATGACGACGCACTCGATCGACGCGGCCTCCGACGCCGCGATGCTGCGCAGACATTCGAGGAGGTGCGGCAGCCGCGCCATGCCGCGATGGCCGATCACGAACGAGACGTCGGGTGTATTGCTGGCGCTCGGCGGCGTCTCGGTGCGGCCGATCGGCCAGTCTTCGAGCGCGACGCGCATCATCCTCGTGCCTGCCGACGGGTACACCTTCGCGATGTGAAGGTCGCTCGTGAACTGCCAGTCGCAACGGACGCCGCGTCCGTTGCTCTCGATGTGCTCGTTGCGGTTGCGCATCCGGATCCAGCGGCCGTGATGTGCGGTCAGCGCGAACCGCGGCACGTCGTATACGAGCGCGCCGAGGCGATGGCGGATGCTCGTCATGCGCGCACCAGCCGTTCGACGAAGAACCGGCGGATCTCGTCGTGCGAAAAGCGCGCGACGAAGCGGCGGAGCGGCTCATCGAATCGAGTCAAATCGCTGCGAAACATTTCGTGCGCTGTTCGCTTCAGCTCTTCGAGGTCGCCGTAGCGATACACGGCGCCGATGCCGTTCGCCTTCACGCGGTAGCCGAGGAGACCGCGATCGGGAACGAGCATCGGCTTTCCGAGCTCGGCGGCCTGAATGACGGTGGAGCTCGAAAGCGCGAGGCGGTGCGTCGTCACGTAGACGCGGATCGCGCCGAAGACGAGCTCCTTCAGGCGATTCGAATGCACGTATTCGTTCGTCTCGAAGAGCCGTCCCTCGGCGCGGAGCTGCTCGCGGAGCGCTTCGACGTCGTACACGAACCAGGAGCGCTGCTTCGGATCGTACGTGCGGCCGGCGTGAATCACGTACGTGTCCGGCATCTCGGCCGCGAATTTGAGAAAAAGGTCGTATCCCTTGTAGAACGCCGCGTCGCCGAAGTAGAGCAGCGGCTCGCGCCCGGTGTGTTGCGTCCGGAAGCGCTCGAACGCCTCGCGCGTTTCTACGAAGCCCGTGTCGTCGGATGCCGCGGGCGACGAGATCTCCGGCATCCAGTACACCGGAGGTCCATGCCACTCGGACAACCGCTCGTCCTTCGTGATGATCTCGTCGAGCACGCGATGGCCGAGGATCGTCTGTTCGTAGAAATAGCGGACGCTCTTGCGCCGCTCGAACAGCGCGCGTTTGACGTTGCCGAGCGTGGTGCGGAGCGTCGGCGCGCGGAGCGTCTTCCTGGCGCCGGTGAACGAGTCCTCGCCTGGGTACCACTCGGCGGTGTTCGCGAAGATCCCGAGGTTGCGGCGGTGGAAGCGTGGAGCGTCGCCGGCTGCGATGCGGCGGAACTCGTCCGCCGACTTGTCCGCCTCGATGAAGAGCGTGGTGTCGATGCGCATCGACTTCTGGAGCGCGCCGATCTGCTCGGCCGTGAGATGGCCGCGCGTGTCGATGAGCTGCACGCGCTCTCGCGACGCGAGCGGCTGCAGGTCGGGCGAGTCGGCGAGCTCCGCTTGTTCCGAGAATCCGACCGCGACGACCAGCTCGCACTCCTCGCCGCGCAGCGCGTCGGCGATGACGCGGCAATAGACGCGCGGGTGCCCGATGACGTCGGGCGAGTAAAGGAGAATCCGCCGCATGGGAAGCTTACGCGAACGGCCGGTTCAGGTCGGGCTCGTGCCGCGGCGCCTGACGCGGCTCCGGCTGCGGCTCCGACGGATCGGGCAACACGAGGCGGCTGCCCTGCAAGTCGTCGAGAAAGCGGCGCGTGCCGAGGCTGAGGAACGCCAGCGGCAGCCCCTTCCCGGCCCCCTCGGTCGTTTCGCGCGAGTCGAGCGGCACGTCCTTCGGCACGCGGTCAAACCAGTTGTGGTAGTGCGTGATCTCGCCGTCGAGGCTGTAGAAGTTCCCCATCCCGTAGCGAAGATACGCGAACTCCGGCGCCCAGTATTGCGGCGTGAACGGCGGCTGGTACGCCGGCTCGGCCTCGCGCGGTGAAGCGTGCGGCGTCATCGCGACCCACGTGTAGCCGCGGCGCGCGAGCGTCTCCGGAAGGTCGTGCGTGACGTAGTAATCCTCGAGATCGAGCCGCAGCACCGGCCACGGGATGCGGCGGCGGCGAATCCAGGTCCACGTCCGCATCCGGCGCGCCTTCTCGGTGTCGAAGAGCATGAAGCAGCTCTCCGGCTTCCCTTTGCCGTAGGGCCGCGTGAGCGGGCCGCAGCCGATGTCCTCGGGCGATACGAGGGCGACGTTGCCGGTCATGCGCGCGTCGCAGACCGGATACCAGCGCGGCGAGAGCAGGATGACGTCGGAATGCAGCAGCAGCGTGCGGCGGCCGTCGCTCATGTCGAGCAGGCGGTTGAGCGCGATCGACTGGCTGCAGCGTTCGACGTGCACCTGCGCGCCGAAGTCGCGCGCGATCTCGACGGAGCGGTCGGTCGAGACGTTGTCGACGACGCCGATCCGCGCGGTCTTCGTGTCCGTCGTCCGGCGGATCGAGGCGAGGCAGTGCTCCAGAAACAGCTCGCTGTTCCAGGTGGTCACGCCGACGAACAACTCGACCGCCATCGCTCCTCCGCCGTTACGCGCGCACCGCGGCGTAGCGGACCTTCGACTCCTCGATGATCTCGCGCATCGTTTCGCGCAGATCGTGCTTGTACTGCCACTCCGGATAGTCCGACTGAAAGCGGCGCACGTCGCTGATCCACCAGATGTGATCGCCGGAACGCGCGTCGTCCGTCACCGTGTAGTCGAGGCGATAACCGCTCAACTCGTCGATGAGATCGATCGCCTCGAGCACTGAGCAGTTCGCGAAGCGCGAGCCGCCGATGTTGTAGACGGCGCCCGCTTTCGGCGACCGGAAGAAGTGCCAGAAGCACTGCACGAGGTCGTTCGAGTGGATGTTGTCGCGGACCTGCTTCCCCTTGTAGCCGTAGATCGTGTAGTGACGTCCGGTCACCGCGCAGCGGATCAGGTAGGCGAGAAAGCCGTGGAGCTCCGCGCCGGAGTGCGCCGGCCCGGTGAGGCAGCCGCCGCGAAAGACGGCGGTGCGCATGCCGAAGTAGCGGCCGTACTCCTGCACCATCACGTCCGCGGCGACTTTGCTGACGCCGAAGACGCTGTGCTTCGTCTGGTCGATGCTCATCGTCTCGTCGATGCCGTGCAGACCCCACTGATGCTCCGGCGGCAGCTCCCAGCGCCGCTCCAATTCGATGAGCGGCAGGCGGTTCGGCGTGTCGCCATACACCTTGTTCGTCGACGTGAAGAGGAACACGGCGTCGGGCGCGTGCGTACGCGTCGCCTGCAGCATCACGAGCGTGCCGTTGGCGTTGACGGTGAAGTCGGTCATCGGCTCGCGCGCCGCCCAGTCGTGGCTCGGCTGCGCCGCGCAATGCACGACCAGCGCGATGTCCTTCCCGTACTGGCGGAACACCGCCTCGATCGCGTGCTCGTCCCGGATGTCGATCGGCGCATGGGTGAACCGCGGCAGCTCCTTCAGGCGCTGCGTGTTCCACGTCGTCGACGCATCGGCGCCGAAAAAATAGGCGCGCATGTCGTTGTCGATGCCGACGACGTCGAGCCCCTGTTCGTGCAGAAACTTCGCGGTCTCGCTGCCGACGAGCCCTGACGATCCGGAGACGATGGCGACGCTCATGGCTGCATTCTTACAGGATCAGGTCACGCAGTACGTTGCTGTTGTTGCCGATCCACGCGGCGATGTCGCGCACGATCGATTCCGGATCGCGGCGAGGCGTCCATCCGAGCCGCTGCGTCACCTTCGCATGATCGGTGATGTACCACGGCACGTCGACGGACGCCGTTGTGTCGACCGACGTCACCGGGACGGTCGATCCGGTTACCTCCCGGCACAACGCGGTCAGCTCCTGCATCGAAACGGAGCCCTTACGGCCGCCGCCGACGTTGAAGGTCTCGCCTGACACCGCGTCCAACGACTGCAACTGCCGTGCGATCAGGTCGTAGAGATCGTCCGGGTGCAGCAGGTCGCGGACCTGCTTTCCGGCGCCGCCGAAGCCGGTGTACGTGAGCGGCCGGCCGAAGACGTGCCGCGCCACCCACAGCGTGAAGACGCCCTGATCGCTGCGGCCGAACTGTCCGGCTCCCGCGATGACGCCGCATCGATTGACGACGACTTTCACGCCGCCGTGCGCCGCGTACTCCTCGCAGAGCAGCTCCGCCGCGAGCTTGCTCGCGCCGTAGTACGACCGCGAGCCGCGCGTTGAGAACTCTTCGGTGATTCCGGCGGAGTCGAGGTCGAGCCGCGTTTCGCGCTCGATGAGCGGCAATGCGCGGAGCGCCTCGATCGAATAGACGCGCGAGGTCGAGAGGAACACGAGCCCGCCGCAGCGCTGCCGTGCGAACTCGAGGCAGTTCGCGGCACCGCCGAGGTTCGTGTCGATGACGTACCGCGGCGAGCCGCCGATGCCGGCATGGACGCTCGGCTCCGCCGACGCTTCGATGAGCACGTCGAAGTTGCCGTCGAGCGACTCGAGATCGGCCGGAGTGCGCACGTCGCCGTGGACGAACTTCGCACCGGCGCGCAGCAACTCGCTGAGGTTCCACTCCGACCCGCGG
>DASYSN010000603.1:0-1511 GCA_036003305.1 Thermoanaerobaculia bacterium | reverse complement strand
GCAGTCGATCGCCGAGGAGTCGACGGCGTGGCCGATGGTCTCGCGTCCCGTCTACATCGGCGGCCTCGGCTTCGGGATGAAGTGGGACATGGGGTGGATGCACGACTCGCTGCGCTACTTCAGCAAGGATCCGATCCACCGCCGGTTCCATCACAACGACCTGACGTTCCGGATGATGTACGCCTTCACGGAGAACTTCGTGCTGCCGCTGTCGCATGACGAGGTGGTGCATGGCAAGGGCTCGCTCATCGGGAAGATGCCTGGCGACGAGTGGCAGCGGTTCGCGAATCTCCGCCTCCTCTTCGCGCACATGTACTCGCAGCCGGCCAAGAAGATGATGTTCATGGGCGGCGAATTCGCGCAGTGGCGCGAGTGGAACCACGACCAGAGCCTCGACTGGAACCTGCTCGATTTTCCGATGCACGCGTCGCTGCTGCGGTGGGTCGAGGACCTCAACAAGACGTACCGCGACGTGCCCGCGCTGCACGAGCTCGACATGGATCCGACCGGATTCGAGTGGATCGATTGCTGCGACACGGAGCAGAGCATCGTCACACTCCTCAGGCGCTCGAAGTCGCGGCCGGAGGAGTTCGTCGTCGTGGCGCTCAACTTCACGCCGGTGCCGCGCCACAACTATCAGGTCGGCGTCCCCGCGCCGGGTCACTGGACGGAGATCCTCAACAGCGACGCCGAGATCTACGGCGGCAGCGCTCAGGGCAACATGGGCGGCGTCGACGCGGTTCCGATCCCGCTGCACGGGCGGAAGTGGTCGGTGATGATGACGATTCCGCCGCTGGGGGCGGTGTTTCTGAAGTCGGCGCCTGAACGCGATTAACGTGAACGCACGCCCCTCACCCGGCCCTTCGGGCCCCCCTCTCCCGGAGGGAGAGGGAGAAAAGAAAAGACAAACCCTCGGCGCACACGTGATCGACGCGACACGCACTGAGTTCCGCGTGTGGGCGCCGTATCGGGATCGGGTGGAGTTGCACATCGTGGCGCCGCAGGAACAGCGGATCGCGATGACGCGCAATGGCGACGGGTATCACGAGGCGGTCGTCGAGTGCGGAGAGGGGACGCGGTACTTCTTCAATGTCGAGGGGACCGATCGCCCCGATCCGGCGTCGCGGCTGCAGCCGGAAGGCGTCCACGGCCCGAGCGAAGTCGTCGCGGACAATTTCGTCTGGACCGACCGCGAATGGCGCGGCATCGCGCTCGAAGACGCGGTCATCTACGAGCTGCATGTCGGAACCTTCACGGCCGAGGGGACGTTCGAGGCGATCGTGCCGCACCTCGACGCGCTGCGCGACCTCGGCATCACCGTCGTCGAGTTGATGCCGATCGCGCAGTTTCCCGGAACACGCAACTGGGGTTACGACGGCACGTACATCGGCGCGGCGCAGAGCTCGTACGGCGGTCCGCGCGCGCTGAAGCGGCTGGTCGATGCGTGTCACGCGCGCGGCCTCGCCCTCGCGCTCGACGTCGTCTACAACCACCTCGGTCCCGAGGGGAAC
>DASYSN010000602.1:0-3022 GCA_036003305.1 Thermoanaerobaculia bacterium | reverse complement strand
GGAGTCTAGACGAAAGTTCACGGTCAGGTTGTAGAAGACGGGGATCGCCCGGCCGTGCCGCATCGCCGGGGTGAAGCGCCACTGCTTCACACAATCGATCGCGGCTTGCGACAAACCGAACGGCAACGCCTTCAGGATCCGCGCAGCGACGACGCGTCCGGTCGTATCGATGATCACTTCGACGATGACGATGCCGGAGACGCGCGCCTTCCGCGCCTCAGGCGTGTATTTCGGCTCGGCGCCGCGGATGCGGCGAGGCGCAATGATGTCGGTCCCCTGGTGGATCGCCTTCAGCGTCCGCGCCTCAGGAAGCCACCAGCGAGCGCCGACCGACGCGCCCTCGAGGCCGTTCAGTTGCGGCAGAAACTCCTGGCTCGTCCACTCCCCGTTCGCGCCGACCTCCACGCTGCATGCGAGCTGTCCGAAGAGCGTGTCGCACCAGACGATGGTCTCGTTGAGCGGCTGCGCGGTGAGCTTCAGCTCCTGCTGCAGCGTCACGACGCGCGCTTCGGGGTGCCCGGCGCGAGCCGCGACGCGGTGCGCGAGCGTGTCGTCCGCCGAGACGGTCAGGGCGACCAAGACCGAGAGAAAAGCGACCGTTCGCATGGCGCGATTCTAAGTCCCGACTGATCCGAAGGTGGATTTCACGAGGAGGAACGTGAATTTCACGTTGTTCCTCGTGAATTTCACGTTGTTCCTCGTGAATTTCACGTTCCTGCTCGCGTATCCGACCACGAACCTACCATTCTCGGTGCCTCGCATGCCGCCAACCTCGTCCGCTACAATCCCGGCCCGCATGGCGAACAAAAACATCGTTCACGTCGTCGGAACCGGGACCATCGGCGAGCCGCTCATCGCGATGTTCTGCGAGTACAAGGACAAGTGGGGCATCGAAGAGGTGACGTTCCACAAGCGGACGCCCAACGGCGACGACCGCGCGATGATCAATTCGCTCCTCCACCGCGGGGCGCGGCTTTCCGCCGACGAGGAGGCGCGCGACGATTTCGCCCGCCTCGGCCACCGCGTCTCTTACGACGGCAACGAGGCGATCGAGCGCGCCACCGTCGTCGTCGACTGCACGCCGGCCGGCAACGAGAACAAGGTCAACTGCTACCAGCGCATCAAGGGGCCGAAAGGCTTCCTGGCGCAGGGCTCCGAGTTCGGCTTCGGCAAGCCGTACGCCCTCGGCATCAACGATCACGTGCAGAGCCCGGACGAGAAGTACGTCCAGATCGTTTCGTGCAACACGCACAACATCTCCGTCCTGCTCAAGACCATCGCCACCGACAAGACCGGCAAGATCAGCCTCGATCACGCGCAGTTCGTCTGCATGCGCCGCGCGAACGACGTCTCCGACGCGAAGTCGTTCGTCGCGTCGCCCCAGGCGGAGAAGCACGACGATCCGGAGTTCGGCACGCACCACGCGCGCGACGCGTACCACATCTTCCAGAGCATGGGCGACCGCCTCAAGCTCTTCTCCTCGGCGATCAAGATCAACACGCAGTACATGCACACGCTCTGGTTCACGCTCGACCTCGGGCACGACATGACGCTCGAGGAAGTGCGCTCGTCGCTGCGCAACAACCCGCGTGTCGCGGTGACGAGCAAGCGGTCGGTGAACCAGATCTTCTCGTTCGGCCGCGATCACGGCTACTACGGCCGCATCTTCTCGCAGACGGTGATGCCGCTCTCGACGCTGGCGATGCCGACGGCGCGGCGCGTGGTCGGCTTCTGCTACACGCCGCAGGACGGCAACTCGCTTCTCTCCTCGGTCGCCGCAACGCTGCGGTATCTGGACGCGAAGAAGCTCGACGAGAATCTCGACGTCCTCCGGCCGTACATCTTCCGCGAGATCTGAGGCGTGCGGAACGCTCTCGTCGTCGCTGCCTGCGTCCTGCTCGCCGCGGCGACGGTCGTGCGGCTCAAACGCGGCGGCGGACCGTATTTCGAGCGCCCGGCGACGATCGTCGATCACCTCGGGCCTCGGGAGCATGAGGTGCACCGCGAGATCCTCGCGCTGCAGCGCGCCGCGAAGACCATTCCGCGCGGCGCCCGCGTCTCGGTCGTTCCCGACGACACGCCGCACTACCTGACCGCAATCGCGCTCCTGCCGGATCAAGTCGTCGTCCACGGCAGGGGCGACTACGTGATCGACGTGCGATGAGGATCGCGTACGGGGTTGTCGCGGCGGTCGTGTGCCTCACGACGGCGATGTTCTGGGCGAGCGCAGGCGGGTGGGCGTGGAATGCGTGGGTGCTCTTACTCCCGTGTGGCGCAGGCTTTCTAGCCTGCGTCCGGGGCGCGGGCTGGAAAGCCCGCGCCACACGAGAGAGGCTCCTCGCCATCACCGCGTTCACGCTCCTCACCGCATACGGCGTCCTCACCGCTCGCGAGACGTGCGCTGATCTCCTGTATTTCTGGGGACCGAAGGCGGTGCGGTTCGCGGCGGCTCGGGGGATCGACGTCGCGTTTCTGAAGGCGCCCGATCACTTGTTGATGCATCCAGACTATCCGCCGCTCGTGCCGCTTCTGTACGCGTGGGGCGCCCTTATCGCGGGAACGATCGCGGGAGGTTTCAGCTACTGGGCGCCGCTGCTGCTGACGGCGATTCTGCTTGGACTGACCGCGCTGCTGGTGCCCGGACGCGGAGGCGTGCTGATGGCGGCGCTCCTCGCGTTCGGATATGCGCAGGGGCTCGCGGCGGGGGCAGCGGATCCGATCCTGATCTTTTTCGAAGTCGCGGCGTTGTGCGCGCTGACGTTTCTCGACGATCCACTCCTCGCTTCGGTCGCACTCGCCGGCGCGGCGATGACGAAGGTCGAAGGGGCCGCGTTCGTGCTCGTCGCGATCGTCGCCTACGCGATCGTCTCGCGACGTCCTTTGCGCGCGCTAGCGATTGCCGTCGCGCCAGCCGTCCTACTCGGCAGTTGGATCGTGTTCGCGCGAGCGCATGGACTGATCGACTCGTACGCCCGAGGAGGGACGCCGTTCGTCTGGTCGACCGGGACGTTGGCAAGCATCG
>DASYSN010000601.1:0-1994 GCA_036003305.1 Thermoanaerobaculia bacterium | reverse complement strand
CGCCGACCGCGTCGGCATCCCGCGCGGCAGCGACGGCGTCTTCATCCCCCTCCCGCTCTCGCGACAGGAAGTCGCAGACCTGATCGGAACGACGCTCGAAACCGCCATCCGCCTCATGAGCCGCTGGCAGAAGGACGAGCTCGTGCTGACGGAGAAGACAGGGTTCCTGATTCCTGCGGCCGATCGTCTGCGCGAGCTGGGAACCGAGGGATAGTCATACGACCTCACGTTGCACTGTGACGGTTGATGCGGCAAACATCGCGTTGCGAAACGATAGTCGGCAGCATCATGACTATCACGACGTTGGAGACCGACCGGCGAACCGTTCTGGAAGCCGCAAGCGCACTGTTCGATTCACTTGGCGAAGTGTTGCTCTGCGTCGACGGCGAGTTCCGCATTCAATTCGCCCCCGATGACCTTCGCGACATCGTCGGCGCCCCTGTTGCCGCAGTTCTCGGCCATGAGGTCGAGGGGCTGCTCCGTCAGGGCCGCAAAGCGGAGACGCGCGCGCTGCTGCACACGCCCCGCGCCACTCGTGGCGTGACGGCGACGCTGGCACCGTTCGTTTCGCGCCACGGCGCCGATGCGACGAAGTACGTGATCGTGCTCCGTTCGCTCGAGGAGCCGGACAGCGCGCGTTCACGGATCGTCGCAGCGCTCGAGGCGAACCGCTGGCGCCGCGACGCCGCCGCCCGTGCCCTCGGCATCAGCCGCGCCACGCTGTGGCGCAAGATGCGCGACCTCGGTCTGTTGTAGGAGCCGCACCTACCGCCGCACCGTCACCGTCGTCTTTGCGGACGTGGCGGTGCCGGTGTCGTCGGTCGCATCGACCGTCAGCTCGGCGGAGACGCCGCTGAATAGCCGCTCGTCCGCGACGGAGCGTCGCGGCGCGAAGTGGTAGCGCAGCTCTCCGTTGGCTGGGAGAGTTGTCGAGTAGTTGAGGGCGTTGATCTTCGCCGCGTCGTAAGAGTCCTGCGCGACGTGGAGACCGCCGACCGCGGTGACGTCCGCGGTCACGCGAGTGATGGTGACCGGATGTCCGCCGGTCTCGCGGACGATGACGTCGAACGGAAAGTCGTAGAGGTTTCCGGTCACCGGCTGCGCCACGATCGGGTTCGGCGCGACCTGTACCGCGATCGCGCCGTGTCCCGGTGACGCGGTGGCTGACTGCGCCCCTCCCGTTCCTGATGTGCAGTATGTCGCCAGCAGCAGGAGCGGGAGGAGTGCAGCATGTTTCATGCGTCACATGTGGTGCATCTCGCCTGCCATCACCTGCACCACGCCGCACGCGATGCGCGGCCCCGCGTTGCCGGCCGGCTGCGACGTCAGATCGTCGGGATTGGCGTGCAGGATGACCGCGTGACCGACGACGTCATTCGTGCCGCCGACGCTGATCGAGTGCGTCATGAACGAGGTGTGCACTTCGCCGTTCGCGTCGGACGTGACGTTGCCGAAGTCGCCGGCGTGGTGGCTCGCGGCGTCCGGGGCGGCGTGCGGAGCGTTCGTCGGGTTGTAGTGACCGCCGGCGGCGTTGCCGTAGTCGGAGCATGAGCCTTTGTCGTGAACGTGGAAGCCGTGCGTCGTGTTCGGCGGAAGGCCGGTCAGGTCGACCGTGACTTCGACGTTGCCGTCCTTCTGCTGCTGGAAGTGCACGTTTCCGTGCGCCGTCGCGGTGCCGAGCGGCGCGAGCGTCGTCGTCGCCATCGGCATCGGCGTGTGGGCGCACGCGGCAAAGAGGAACAGGGCGAACGGAATCAGGGCGAGTTTCTTCATCAGATCTCCTCCGATTCGACGATATCACTGCGACCAGCCGGCGATGCGGCGCCCGAAAGCGCCGAGCCAGCTTCCGGCGAGCTCCTGGTAATAGAGCGAACCGCTCTTGCCGATCGAGTCGGCCAGCGACGGGTACGGCGAGACGAGCTGCGCCAGCTCGCCGATCTTCATCTTCTTCCGCCGCGCCAGGACGATCTCCTCGATCAGCGTCGTCGCGTTCG
>DASYSN010000600.1:0-10899 GCA_036003305.1 Thermoanaerobaculia bacterium | reverse complement strand
CCTCCCGCCGTGCCGTGCTTCGTGATCGCGCCGTAGTACGGACGCCATCCCATCGGAGCGACCGGGAAGTTCGGTGGCACCACGAGGTCGCGGAGTCCGACGGTGGCGCGCGCGCGGGTGTCGATCGCCATCTCGTAGTCGCGCGTCATGTAGATCGCGTCCTCGGGGCACGCGTCGACGCAATAGCCGCAGAAGATGCAGCGGAGGAGATCGATGTCGTAGCGGACCGGGAACTTCTCGCGGGTCCGTTCGTCTTCACCCGCCTCGATCGTGATGCACTCGGCGGGGCAGGCGGTGGAGCACATGTAGCACGCAACGCAGCGCGTCGTGCCGTCCTGGCGCGTGGTGAGGATGTGCCGCCCGCGGAAGCGTTCCGAATAGACGCGCTTCACCTCCGGGTAGTTGATCGTCGGCAGCCCCTTCATGTTGAACATGTTCTTCAACAGGTGCCGCAGGGTGATGAACATGCCGGCGATCACCTCGGGGATGTACGCCCGCTCGCGAACGGTCAGTGGCTTGCGCTCGACTTTGACGACGCCGATGCTCATTAGTGATCCAACTCTCCGGCAATGATGTTTAGCGAGCCGAGTGCCGCGATCGCGTCGGGGATCGTCTGCCCCGTGATCATGTAGGGGTACGCTTCGAAAATCGGGAAGCAGGGCGGCCGGACGCGGACGCGGTACGGGTTCTTCGTCCCGTCGCTCACGACGTAGAAGCCGAGCTCACCGTTGCCACCCTCGACCTGGAAGTAGGCCTCGCCGACCGGCGGCTGAATGCCGTGCATGATCAGCTTGAAGTGGTAGATGAGCGACTCCATCTCGTTGTAGACCTTCTCCTTCGGCGGGAGGGCGACGTACGGGTTGTCGACCATGACCGGGCCGGGCGGCAGTCCGCGGTCGATCGCCTGCTGCAGGATCCGCAGCGACTGCCGCATCTCCTCGAAGCGGACGAGGAAGCGTGCGAACGTGTCGCCCCCCTCCGCGACCGGGACGTCCCAGTCGTAGGTTTCGTAGCCGATGTAGGGATTCGCCTTCCGGACGTCGTACGGCACGCCGCAGGCGCGGAGGCACGGGCCGGTGAAGCCGAAGTTGATGGCGTCTTCCGCGGAGATCGGCGCGATGCCGTCGACGCGCTCGCGGAAGATGCGGTTGGTCATGATCAGCTTCTCGACGTCTTCGATGTAGCGCGGCATCTTGCTGACGAGCGTCTGCGCGTTCTCGAGGAAGTTCGGCGGCACGTCGACGGCGAGGCCGCCGATGCGCGTGTACGTCGGCAGCAGGCGCGCGCCGCAGCACGACTCGATCAGACCGTAGATCTCCTCGCGCGGCTGGAAGAGGTACCAGAAGTTGGTCAGCGCCCCCATGTCGACGAGGTTCGTGCCGATGGCGACGAGGTGGTCGGCGATGCGCATGAACTCGGAGAGCATCAGCCGGACGTGCTGTGCGCGCGCGGGAGCCGCCAGGCCGAGGAGCTTCTCGACCGTGAGGCAGTAGCCGACGTTGTTGATGATCGCGGAGCAGTAGTTGAGGCGATCGGTGTACGGGATCACCTGCTGGTAGGTGTGGGTCTCGGACATCTTTTCGAAGCAGCGGTGGAGATATCCGATCTCGCAGTCCGCGCCGATGATCGTCTCGCCGTCGAGCGTGACGACGACGCGGAGCGTCCCGTGCGTCGCGGGATGCGATGGGCCGAGGTTCAGCGTCACGCGCTCGAAGTCGGTGTCGACGTTCTGGAAGCGCGGATCGATTTTCGGGACGATCTTCGCTACGTCCTTCTCGGTCAGCAGCCAGCGCTGCGCGGCGTCGTAGTCCTTGCGGAGGGGGTGGCCCTGGAACATCTCGTGGGTGAGGATGCGGCGGAGGTTCGGGTGGCCGTCGAAGCGGACGCCGTACATGTCGAACACTTCGCGCTCGAACCAGTCGTACGCTTTGAAAAGGCCGGTGCTCGTCGGAACGGGTTCGTTCTCCGCGACCGGCACCTTGATGCGCACCCGCTCGTTCCTGTCGAGCGAGTAGAGCTGGTACATGACGTCGAATCGTTTCTCGCGGTGCGGGTAGTCGACGCCCCAGAGGTCGAGCGGCAGGGTGTAGCCGGCGGCCTTCAGCGAGCCGAGGACGTTGATGATCTCGTTCTTGTCGACGACGAAGGTCGGGAGATCCTGTCCGCGCTCCTGCTCGACGTTCGCGAGCTGCGCCGCGAGCTCGGCGCCGCGGGCGTCGTTCTTCTCGACATCGGCCGGGATGTACGGTTCGCGGTTGGTCGGGGCCGGGCCGGTGTAGGGGATGGCGGAGTACTTGGTGAGAGTACTCATCCGCGCTTCATCTCCCCGCGGCGAATCTTGTCCTGCAGTTTCAGGATTCCGTACATGAGGCCCTCGGGCGTCGGCGGGCAGCCGGGCACCCAGATGTCGACCGGGATGATCTCGTCGATCCCCTGGACGACGTGGTAGACGCGGTAGAAGCCGCCCGAAGTCGCGCAGGCGCCCATGGCGATCACGTACTTCGGCTCCGGCATCTGTTCGTAGATCTTCTTCAGGACCGGCGCGATCTTGTCGACGATCGTTCCCGCCACGATGAGCAGGTCCGACTGCCTCGGCGAGAATCGAACGACCTCGGCGCCGAAACGCGCCAGGTCGTAGTGCGACGAGACGAGCGACATGAACTCGATGGCGCAGCAGGCGGTGCCGAACGGCAGCGGCCACAGCGAGTTGCCCCGCGCCCAGTTCACCATCGAGTCGAGCTTGGTCGTGAGGTAGGTGCCGCCTGCGAGATCTTCGATCTCACGGTCGGCTTCGCCAGGCAGGGTGGTCAGGCCCTTCTCCGGCCCTTCGCCGGGGGCGACTCCCACTTTGCGCGGAATGATCGAATCAGGGTTATTCACATTCTGTATGGGCATAACTTTTTTTGCTCGTACGGCTGGAGCGCCGCAGGCGGGAGCTCGATTGTATGCAAGGAATCAGCGCACCGGCAAGCGCGCGGCACAGGCGGCAAAGAACGGTTCTGCAGCGGCGGCGGCGTGGTCGGGGCGGAACTGCTCGGCGACCGCGTGTCCGCGGGCGCGAAGGCGCTCGCGTAAGCCGTCATCAGTGAGAACGTCGATCAGCTTTTCGCCCATTTCGACCGCGTTGCCGTCGGGGGCGAAAAGGGCGAAATCGAGCTTCGGGTCGAAGCGGGTGTGGGCGTCGATGCGGCTGGCTATGACTGGGACGCCGGCCGCGAGCGCCATGGCGGCCTCGAGCCCGACTGCCGCTTCGCGCCGGAGCGGCGCGATCACGAGGTCGCAGGAGTGAATGACGCGCGTCAGTTCGGTGGAAGTGAGGGCGACGTGAAATTCCTGCACGGAGTCGAGCGGCTCCTCGCGCGACGGTGCCCACGGGGCGACGCGGATCAGATCGAGCGTCTGATGGAACCAGCGGGCGTGGGCGACGGCGCCGTAGCCGTCTTCGACGCCGCTCGTTTCGTCCTGCGACGCCCCTATGAGGAGGACGCGGAGGAGGACGCGTTTCGGCTCGTGCTCCCGCGGAAGACGCGTGCGGTACACGTCGTCGTCGACGACCGGCGTCATCGGCAGCTTCGCAATCGGCAGGTCGACCGGATCGCCGAAGATGAGCTGGATCGCGTGCGTCGGCGCCAGGTCGTACGCGATCCGCGCCGTCTCGGGCGAGGAGGCCACGAGCACGTCTCCGGTCGCGGTGCGCAGGTCGTCGACCAAACGCCATTCGGCGCGCGAGCGGCGCCACTGCACCGGATCCGATGTCGTGAAGATGCGTACCTGCATCCCGCGCGCGACGAACGCGTCCGCCTGCGCCAGCACGCAATGATTGCGCGCGGTCGGCAAAGTGTCGTCGAGCAGGTACGTCAGGTTCATCGATTCACTGCCGTCACGTAATAGCCGGGGGAGAGCAGGTCGCCGCGCGAGAACGTCGCCCCCGCGGCCTCCAGCTTCGCCAGCAACTCTTCGGCCGACGGCGTGAGGATCACCGGCTGCGTTTCGATCGACTCGACCTCCCAGCCGGCGATGTCGAGCATGTCCTCGATCGAACTGCGAGTGAAGAAGCGGAGGTGGCCGGCGCAGGTGAGGCCCATGTAGACGTAATCGAAGCGCCCGCGCAGGAGGTCGTTGACGACGGAGACGTTTGCGAGATTCGGGAGCGAGAGGAGGAGGTGCCCCCCCGGCTTGCTGATCCGCCGCAGCTCCGCGAGGAACGACCACGGCTCGTCGAGGTGCTCGACGATGTCGCCGCCGACGATCCAGTCGAAGCGTTCGTGAATGAGGCTGACCACCTCGCGCACGTCTCCCTGAAAGATCGTGTCGATGCGCTTCCGCGCGATGGCGACGGCGCGCGGGTCGAGCTCGACGCCGACGACGCGGCACTTCTGCCGCGCCTTGATCGCGGCGCCGAGGGGCGCTTCCCCGCAGCCGAATTCGAGGAGCGACGTGGCGGTGGTGGGGATGCGGTCGAGCAGATCGAGGCGCGCCTGTCCGCGCATCGAGCTCCAGCGGTGGACGTAGTCGTTGTGCGAGACGATGACGTTCCGGTTCGCGATCGCACGGTGCAGCGGCCCTTTGGTCTTTTTCAGGAGCTCCGTGCGGCAGCAGAACGCACCCGGGTCGGCGTCGCTCCAGGTGATTCGTTCCGTTCGCGAGGGCGACTGCTCGAACGTTTCGAACACCGTCTGCAGCTCGCGGAGCGTGATGTACGGCGGACGGTCGGCCGCAGTCTGCCGCGGGTCCGCCGGCTCATTCGTCACCGGGATTACCGCGTCGGCGTCGCCGATGAGCCCCGCGAGCCGTTGCGGCAGATTGCGCGAGGGGAGGAGCAGGGGATCGGTGATGACGAGAAGATACTCCGTTTCGACGTCCGCGATATCGAAGACGAGCTCCGCCCCCGACGCGCGCAGCAGCATCTGCGTCTGCCAGCTCGCGAAGCGTTCCTCGACCGCGGGATGGTCGAAACAGGGGTAGAGGATCGAGACCGACACGCGGCGATCTTAGCCTTTGACGCCTTCGAAGAAGAGGTTCAGTCCGAAGTCGCGGACGTCGAGAAAGCGGAGAAAAGGATCGGGCGAGTGGTTGTAGCGCACACGCCGCACCCGAAATCCCGCCGCCTTCATCTCCCGCGCGAGCAACTCGTCGTCGTACACGAACCGATGATCTCCGTTCATCCTCAAATGCATGTTCAACGCCTCGGCCGGCGTCGACGTTCCGAACGAATGCGCGCACCACGCGCCGTGACGCCGGTCGCGATCGAGGTAGACGCGGCGGACGAGCGCGTCGAGATCCGGCGTCAGGAGACGCAGGACGCCGCCGTGCTGCAAGACGCGGAAGCACTCGCGAAGGAAGACGCGGCCATGTTCGAGGTCGACGTGCTCGAGGAAATCCTCCGTGTGGATGTAGTCGACCGAGTCGCTCACGAATGGGAGCGCGGCTGCGAGATCGGCGGCGACGTCCGGCTTCTCCTCGATGCGATCGACATTGAGCCAGCCGTCGATCCGATACGCGCCCGATCCAAGGTGCAGCGCGCGTTTGCGGGGGAGCCGGAGTGCGCTCCTCGCTCTGGCGAGAGCCGCGAAGTACTCGGCGATCGCCGTCGCGTCGCCGCGGTAATAACGGCGCTGGATCGCATGCAGCCGGCGGTTCGTCAGCCAGCTCACGAGTGCTCCTCGAAGAATCGTTCGAGGCGGTCGCCGGTCTTCGGCGCGCGAAACTGGTCGACGACTTGGCGTGCCCGCTTCACGATGCGATCGCGCAGACGGGGATCTCCGAGGAGCCTCGCCAGCGCATCGCCCATCGCGGCGCCGTCGCCCTCGGGCGTGAAGAGTCCATAGTCATGCTCGTCGCTCCATGAAAGAAACGACGGGATCTCGCTGAGGACGCCCGGCAACCCCGACGCCATCGCTTCGGCCGCCGGAAGGCCGAAACCCTCCTGGTGACGCGACGGGGCGAGGTACGCGTCGCACGAAGCGATCAGCCGGACCATGTCGGCGGTGCTGAGCGCCACGTGAAACTCGGCGGCGAGCTCCGCCGGCTCGTCGTCGGCCGGCGCCCATTGCGAGACGCGAATGAGGTCGAAGCTCGCCCCGAGCGCGCGCGCGCGCCGCACCGCGGCGTATCCGACGTCGATCCCCTTGAAGTCCGCCTGCATCGGTCCGACCAGCAATACGCGCCGCGGCGCGGGGTTGTCGGTGTGCGGCTGGAAATAGTCGTCGTCGACGATCTGGCCGACGTACGTCGCGTCGTCGAAGAACTCCTTGCAGATCGGTACGAGGTGCGGCGAGACAGTGATCTTCGGAATCGGAAGGCGGTATGCGGCCTCGATTTCGGCCTTGAACGGCTGATACGCCGTGAACGAGCCTTCGTACCCCTGGCAGAAGTGGATCGCGCGATCGGGCGCGAGCGCGTAGGCGTGCGGGAGCGTCCGCCAGAACGTGCCGACGACGAAGTCGAACGACGCCGCATCGACCTCCTCCCACGATTCGACGTGCAGCCACTTCGCGCGCGAACGGCGCCACGTGAGCGGCGTGCCTTTCGTGATCAGCGTGACGTCGTGGCCGCGGTCGGTGAGGACGTCGCCGTGCGCCACGCACACGCGAATGCCGCCGGCGAGGTCGGTGTCTTCGAGCAAGTACGCGATCTTCATCGGCGGAACTGCATCACCCGGTAGGCGTAGACGCCGCGGTCGTAGAAGTCGCGATAGCGGACGCCGTTGTCGATGAGCGAGTCGATCTGCGCGTCGGTGAGAGCGAGGTCGGATTTGAGCGCGTCGCGGTAGCGCGGAAAGCGCTGCGCGAAGTAATCGATCGTAGGTGCCGCTTTGGCGGAGACGTCGAGATCTTCGACCGGCTCGAAGCCGTTCGCGCGGGCGGCGGCGAGGAAGCGGTCGAGCGCGTGGAGCGATGCTCCCTCCTCCGCGCGTACTGTGAACTCATCGAGCACGATGACGTGCCGCGTCAGCTTCGCCGCCTTCGCGAAGAGCGCCTCCGAGTCGATGTACTGCGACGACTCCTGAAAAATGACGGTGTCGAACGTCTCGTCCTCCGGCATCGCCTCGAACGCGATGCAGCGGACGTCGATGCCGTCGCCGATGGCGGCGACCTGCTTCGCGTCGGGTGTGATGCCGGTGACGCGATACCCGAGTTCGTGCAGCTTGCGCAGCGTCGTGCCGAGGCCCGAGCCGGCGTCGAGGAGGCGGGCGGGCGCCGATAGGCGCGTAGAAACGGCCGGCGGAAGGCGTTCGAGCAGCGCCGCGGTCGAACGCTCCTGCGCCTTTGCAATCGGCTCGTTCGGGTTCTCGAAGAAGCCATAGTGCAGATACGTTGCTGCGCCTTCCTCGTGCGTCAGGATGTGCATGAACACGTTCAGCGGGTAGTAAAACTCGGAGTATGCGGGGGCCGGCATGGGCGCGCGGATTGTACGCAGGTAAGATGACGCCCGTCGATGATCCGGCTCCGCGTCGATCCTTCCACGCTGCGCGAACAGTACGCGAACGCGCAGCCGTTTCCGCACATCGTCATCGACCGGCTGTTCGACGACGCCGACCTCGACGCGGTGCTCGCCGACTTCCCGACGGCCGACATGATGCGATGGGTGCGCTTCGACAATCCGCTCGAGAAGAAGCTCGGCTTCTCGCATGAGCAGAGCGTCGTGAGCGACACGATCCGGCGCTTTCTCGACGCCCTCAACGGGTTCGAGATGCTTCTCTTTCTCGAGCAGATCTGCGGGATCGACGGGCTGATCCCAGATCCCTACTTCGGCGGCGGCGGCCTGCATCAGATCGAGCCCGGAGGATTCCTGAAGATCCACGCCGACTTCAACGTGCACCCGAAATTGCATCTCGACCGCAGGCTCAACATGCTGACATACCTGAACAAGGGGTGGCGCGACGAGTGGGGCGGTCACCTCGAGCTGTGGGACGCGGAGATGGAGAACTGCCGCGTCAAGATCGCGCCGCTGTTCAACCGCACCGTCGTCTTTTCGACGACCGACACGTCGTTCCACGGTCATCCGCACCCGCTCGCGTCTCCGGCCGGCGTGACACGGAAGTCGGTTTCGCTCTATTACTACACGGCCGGGCGTCCGGAGTCGGAACGCTCGGAGCCGCACAATACGATCTTCCGAAAACCGAAGAGGTGGTGGCAGTGAAACGGACACTCGTGATCGCATCGATCGTTCTGCTGGCCTGCTGTCAGAAGCCGGCCGAAAAGAAGACCGCCGCCGCGCCGCCGAAGGCGCCGCGGGAAACGCTCGTCGGCATGAAGCAGGACCTCCGCCGCGCCGACATCGACAAGGTCGTCACTCCCGTGCCGCCGTTCCTCGAAGCGTGCGCGATCGGCGCTACTCCCGGTACCGACGGTACGGTCACGGGCGAAGAGAAGCAGTTTCACGAGGGACAAGCGATCTATCTGACCGAGCGCTTCCAGCAGTCGCCCGCCGGCCTCCAGGCGAGCATGCGCGTCTACAACGCGACGAAGCACCTGGTGCTCGAAGAGACCCATCCCATGAAAGGCGCGAAAGTGACGACGTTCACGATTCCGCCGAAGAAATTGAAGCAGGGGTTCTACCGGATCGAGGCGTACTGGGGCGGCAACATCGCGTGCGAGTACCCGGTCACGGTGAGCAAGTAGTCAGTTCCGGCTCGGATCCTTGCCGCGGCGGTACGGCTTGAGGAACTCCATCGTCTCGATGCGGTTCGTCAGCTCGTTCCCGATCTGTTCCGCGCGCTCGATCAGGTCGTCGATCTCGAGGAGCTTCTGCTTCTCCTCGCACTCGACGTTCAGCGACATGATCAGCGCGTTCGTCAGCGCTTCGAGGCCGACCGTCTCGATCTCCGGCACCGGGATCTGATTCGGGAGGAACTGCAGGTACTGCTTCGCGAGATCCGCCAGCCATTCGCGCTGCGCGTACGCGTCCTCGCTCGCCGCCGCTTTCTGCGGCTGCACGACGACGCGCGCGGTGCGATACGGATCGCGCATCACCTCGTCGACGATGCGAAACCGGACGTCGCCGCGCACGAGGATGTTGTACCTGCCGTCGTCGAGTGTCACCGCCTGCTCGATCGTGCCGAGGGTCCCACAGTGATGCACGGCCGGCGCGCCCTGGTAATCCGCCTGCCATCCCGGACGGAGAAGCACGATCCCGAACCGCTGGTCGGACTCGAGCGCGTCGCTCGCCATCTTCCGATACCGCGGCTCGAAGATGTGCAGCGGAAGACGCGTGCTGGGGAAGAAGACGAGGTCCGGCAGCGGGAAGAGTGGGAGTAGGAACTCGCCCGCGGGTACCTCGCTCATGGAGTCACTTTAGCACTCGCGCGCCAGGCGTCCGCCATCCGGCCGACTTGCTCGCGCGCCGCGCGCGTATGTCGGAGAAAGAGCTCTCCCGGCCTGCGCGATCGAACGCTGCGCATCGCGACGTCGAGCAGCCAGGGATTCGAGAGCAGGCGCGCCACGGCGCGGCTCCAGCGGATGCGCGGCGCGAACATCGCGTGATGCCGCTGCCTGTATTCGTCCTCGATTAACGTTCGGTCGCGTGGAGACTGCAGCAGGCGAAGGATCAGAGGCGCGGCCAGGAGCGCCGACTGCATCGCCATCGCCATCCCGTTCCCGGTCAGCGGATCGATGACGCCCGACGCATCGCCGATCATGAAGACCCCTGCCTCGACCGCCGACCTTCCGCGGAAGATCACCGGCTCCGACGAAAGGAACTCCTCCTGCGCCGGCGTGTGCCTCGCGTACAGCGCGTCGAGCGTCGGTTCCTCGGCGCGAATGGTCTCGACGAACGCGTCCCATCGTCCTTTATGCCCCGCGAGACGCGACGCGTGAACGAGACCGCAGATGTTCACGACGCCGCCGTCGACGCTGCTCACGCCGAGGTAGCCGCGGCGGAACGAGTAGAGCTCGATGACGTTCGTCGTCGGGCCATGGTAGTGGCGTTTGAAGCCGAAGTTGCGGTGGGCGCGGTCGCGAACGAAGCGGCGGCCGAGCTGTGTGTCGAATCGGCCCCAGCGTCCCCACGCGCCGGCGATCACCTTCGCTTGGATCGAATCGAGCGACGTTACTGTCTCCCTGACCGGCGAGGATCCGTTCTGGATCGCCGTTCGGAAAAGGAGGTCGTCCAGCGTCATGCGCGACACTCCGCGCGCGGCGTAGGGCAGCTCGAACTCGTAGTTCGCGTGGCGCGAGACGACGCGGCAACACTGCACCTCGGGCGCATCGCCGAGATCGACGCCGAGGAGCTCGACGATCGGCAGAGCGTCGTAGGAGAGGAACTCGCCACAGAGTTTGTCGCGGGGAAATGCGTCGCGATCGATGAGCGCCACGCTCGCCCCGCGCGAAGCGAGCAGCGCCGCCAGCGTCGACCCGGCCGGCCCCGCGCCGATGACCGCGACGTCGAATGATCCCGTCATGCTGAGAGCCGTTCCGTCATCCTGAGCCGGCGAAGCGCGGCGAAGGATCTCCAGATGCGCCGCTCGACCCACATGCCGCGAAGTCTGAGATCCTTCGCCGTCTACGCGGCTCAGGATGACGGAACAAGTCGTCTGCGAATTTTTTCACAGCCTCTGAGCGAAGCGAAGCATCTCAGAATGTGACGATCAGCGCATTCGAGTTGCGAGCCGCGGAGCGGCGAAATCTCGGTAGCCCAAGGCGTAAGCCTTGGGAACTGTGTTCCGTGCAATAGGCCAGCCGCGGAGCGGCGACATACCTCCAGGACGATGTCGCCGCTCCGCGGCTCGCTCGAATGGAAAGGCCTCATTTCCCAAGGCTTACGCCTTGGGCTGATATGGAGTGACCCCGTCAAGATGCCGCAAGTTGGGTGGTGGTTTTTCTGAACATGAACT
Organism: Thermoanaerobaculia bacterium; assembly: GCA_036003305.1. Taxonomy (GTDB): domain Bacteria; phylum Acidobacteriota; class Thermoanaerobaculia; order Gp7-AA8; family Gp7-AA8; genus DASXHZ01. Next base: position 65 of record DASYSN010000600.1, on the reverse strand, counting down.
CGACGGTGAATCGAGCCGAGTGTTCGACGATCATCATGCTGATATGCGCGGGTCGGAACCGCAAG
>DASYSN010000599.1:0-1682 GCA_036003305.1 Thermoanaerobaculia bacterium | reverse complement strand
GAAAGAACAAACTTGGATGACGGCCGCGGAGGCGGCAAAGGCGCTCGCGGTGAACCGGTCGACGCTGTACGCGTACGTCAGTCGCGGCTTCATCCGTTCCGAGGCACGGGCGGGGAAGACGCGGGAACGGCGGTACTCGCGCGAGGACGTCGAGCGGCTGAAGCGCCGCAACGAAGAGCGCCGCGATCCGGAGAAGGCGGCGAGCCACGCGCTGCAGTGGGGCCTGCCGATCCTGGAATCAGCGATCACGCTGATCGCGAACGGGAAGCTCTACTACCGCGGCCACGACGCGACGGACGTTGCCCGCACGCGATCGATCGAAGAGGTCGCGTCGCTCATCTGGAACGGGACCTTTGACAGCAACGTCGCCGACACGCAGTTGCACGTCGTCTCGGGCGCGCGCGCCGTCGATCACCTCCCGTTCATCGCGCGCGCGCAGTCGGTCGTGGCGCTCGTCGGCGCCCGCGACGAGCTGGCGTACGACCTCCGACCGCATGCGGTCGCGCAGTGCGGCTGGCGCATCATCAACCTGCTGTCGAGTGTCGCCGCCGAGACGCCCGATCTCGCCGACACGATCGAGGAGACGCTCGCCAACGCGTGGGCGCCGAAGACGAAGCCTGCGGCTACGCTCATCCGCGCGGCGCTGATCCTCTGCGCCGATCACGAATTGAACGTCTCGTCCTTTACGGCGCGCTGCGTCGCGTCGGCCGGATCGAATCCGTACAACGTCGTCCTCGCAGGCCTCGCCGCGATGGAGGGCTCGAAGCACGGCGGCATCACTGTGCGCGTCGAGGAGCTGCTGTCGTCACTGCGCCGGAAACGCGGCAGTGTGCGCGAGGCGCTCGGCGAGCGTCTCCGCCGCGGCGAGACGCTCGACGGCTTCGGCCATCCGCTCTATCCGCAAGGCGACCCGCGCGCGACGACGCTCTTCGCGCTGATGCGCGATCACTTTCCCAAATCGCCCGAACTGACGTTCGCCACCGAGGTCGCGCAGGCCGGCCGCGAGCTCCTCGGCGAGCGCCCGACCGTCGACTTCGCGCTCGTAGCCCTGGCGCGCGTCCTCCGCCTCCCCCCCGCCGCCCCGCTCACGCTCTTCGCGATCGGCCGCACCATCGGCTGGATCGGCCACGCGATCGAGCAGTACGGCCGGAACGAGATCATCCGCCCGCGAGCGCGATATACCGGCGAGATGCCCTAGAGCGCGGCTACGTTTGCGAAGTACTTCGCGAACGCGACCATGCCGCCACTCGCCTGCTGCCAGTCGTAGTTCTCGTTCGGAGCGTGGTAGCCGTGCTCCGGCAGTGACAGGCCGAGGAAGAGGACGGGGCAGCGGAGAACCTTCTCCATCGAGACGACGGCGCCGATGGAGCCGCCTTCGCGCACGAAGACCGGCTCGCGGCCGAACGCGAACTTCATCGCATCGCGTACAGCGTCGGCCAGCGGGCCTTCCGTCGGTGCTTTGTACGGCAGCATGGCAGCCTCGGGGGTCACCTTCACGTCGGGATTCCGCTGCTTCACGAAGTCTTTGACGAGCTTCATGATCTTCTTCGGATCCTGGTTCGGGATGAGGCGGCAGGAGATCTTCACGGTCGCATCCGGCGGGATGACGGTCTTGATCCCCGGTCCGGTGTAGCCGCCGACCAGCCCGTGCACCTCGAACGTCGGCCACGCCCAGATGCGCT
>DASYSN010000598.1:0-3508 GCA_036003305.1 Thermoanaerobaculia bacterium | reverse complement strand
CGCTCGTCGAGCTGCGACTGGATCGCGTCGCTCTCGTTCATCGACTTCAGCACCGAGTCCTCGAGCTCCTTGACGTGCTTGCGCGTCGTCTCGATCTCTTTCCAGGCGGCGGCGTACTGCTGCTGGTTCTTCACCTGCATCAGCTGCCCCTGGTATTTCTTGAGGATCTCCTGCTGGTCGGAGAGCTCGCCATCGACGCGGCGGCGCTCCTTCGCGGTCGTCTCCAGTTGCGACTCCAGCCGCTCCATGTCCTGGTTTGCCGACTGGAACTCCTCATCGACGGCGGCGAACGACTCCGGTTTCGCGTTCAGTTCTTTTTCGTGTTCGCCCAGTTGCGTGAGCACCTGCTGCAGCTCCCACAACTTCTCCACGTCATTGTTCAACAGTGCCTCCGTTGAGCCGTCCAAACACAAAAAAGGCGTTCCTCGAACGGAACGCCTGTGCGGGTCGATCGTTTTCGATGCTTGGGACAGAGTCGATTCATCGTTATGTTCTGGTGGGTCCACCAGGATTCGAACCTGGGACCTGCCGGTTATGAGCCGGTAGCTCTAACCGCTGAGCTATGGACCCCGGTTTGCTGCCGGCGCGACGGCGCACCTTATCGCATTTCGATCCTGTCGCCAACTTCCATCGCCCGCTTCATCGCCACGATGCGTGCCGTGGAGGTGTGGCTCTCGGTGGTGAGAACACCAATCTCGCCGAGAACCTGCCGGGGCTGTCCGGCGACCGGACTGTCGCGATAGACGGTGAGGACGTCGCCCGGCTGCAGCGAGTCGTCGCGGCCGAGGTCGATCTCGACGAGGTCGCTGATGCCGAGTCCGAAAATGAAGCCCTTCGAGTTGACGATGTAGCCGGTGTGTTGATTCGTGGCGCTGTCGCAGATCGTCGGCAGGTCCGGAACGCGCGCGATCGGAATCGGAAGCTGCGGAAGCGGCTTCAGCTTGGCGCCGACGGAGATCTCCTGGCACGACTGCGTCACGATCGCCGTCGCGCGGTTCGCGTCGGTGCAGAGGATGCGGACCTGGCCGATGTAGTCGTAGTGCCGGCCGATGGTGGTGTTCTTGACCGGATGCGTGACGAGATCGCCCGGCTGGACGAGAAGGTACGTTTCGCCGGCGACGAGGCCCGTGGCGCTCCCGCCGTGGATGAAGACGATGTCGCCGTCGCGGACGCTCATCGCCTGATCGACGACGCCCTTCTGGTAGAGCATCTCGGTGTCTTCGAAGCCCTCGATCTCGTTCGGCATTGGCTCGTTCGGCGCTCCGAGGTATCCCCAGCAGTACAGATCGGCCTCCGCGCCGAGCGCAACCGGCGCGGCGGCCGCGGTGTTGAGGCTCACCGTCGGCATCGGCGTGTTGTTAGAGTTCGACTGATTGCCCGTGTTGCCGCCGGTCAGCGCGGTGCCGGTCGTCGTCGTGGTCTCGGCGGTCTTGTTGCTCGCTTCACCTTCCACGAGGAGCGTGTCGCCCGGGTAGATCCAGTGCGCGTCGGTGATCCAGGTGTTCGACTCCCAGAGCTGCGGCCAGAGGTACGCGTTGCCGTAGAACTGCTTTGCGAGCGCCCAGAGCGTGTCGCCCGACTTGACCGTGTACGTCTTCGCGTTGGGCGCGTACGTCGACGGATCGGGAGGGTTGTAGGCCGTCCAGTGATCGCCTACGCGATGCAGGTCAGTCGGCGGACGCGACGAATGCTTCGCCTTCGCGCCGAACAGCGGCAGCGTGACGACCAACAGGAGAACGGGAGCCACCCGACGCACACTCATTATCCCCTCCCAGGTTTCTCAGGCCAGTAGTAGGGGAAAAGTAGCGCAAATGGAGAGGGTTAGTCAAAGGCGGTGGGCAGGTAGGCAGGTTGACGGGTAGGCGCAATAACCATCGACCACCCGCCTACCTGCCAACCTGACTACCGTTATCGAAGCGTACGGACGCCGTCGTCGGCCACTCCGGCATGCTCGGCCGAGAAGTCGCGCAGCTGCTCATTCCGCTTCTGATAGTTGCTCATGACCTTCCGGACGTAGGTCTGTGTCTCGCGGAACGGCGGGATGCCGTTGTAGCGCTTCACGTTCCCCTCGCCTGCGTTGTACGCGGCGATCGTCTTCTTCACGTTGCCGTTGAAGCGCTGCTGGAGGTACTTGATGTACTTCACGCCGGCGTCGACGTTCTGGGCCGGATCGTAGAGATTCCGCGCCCCGAGCCAGCGGCCGGTCCGCGGCATCAGTTGCATCAGCCCGCGCGCGCCGACGGACGACCGCGCCGTGCGGTGGAACTTCGACTCCTGCTCGATCACCGCGGCGACGAGCGCCGGGTCGACGTCGTACTTGACCGCCTTCTCGTGAATGAGGTCGCCGTACGGCATCGCGTTCGCGAAGAACTCGCGCCGGATCGCGTCGTTGATGCGCGCCATCTCCTGGTGGAAGACGTCGAGCTTCGAGTGCGGCGCCACAAACGGCGCGAGGGCGTCCTGCTTCGGCAGCCAGCCGTCATCGAACAGCGCGATGCGCTGCGAGACGAGCGACTCCGGCAGAACGCGCGAGAGCTTGAAGAGCGAGTTCGCCGCGAAGCTGTCGTGGACGTCGGCGACGACCGTCGCCTCCCGTCCCTGCTGCTTCACCACCTGCACCGAGTCGAGGTCCTTCTCGACGACGAAATGAGCGCCGTCGAGCGCCTGCGTCAGCCCACCCACCGAGAGCGCTGCTCCCATCAGCAACGCCGCTGCCCCGCGTGCGCCGAGGAGGCGGTACGCGCGGCTGTTATTTGTACGTTTCCGGAGACGGGCGAGACGAGTCGTAAGGGCGTTTTTCAACGGGGCTGATCTCCTCCGAATAAGTAGGTGACGGGCGTTAGAACGGGAGGAGGGAGAGTGTTATTGCGTGTTCAGCCCGCTACCGGGGTAAGCTCTTTCTCGCCAAACACTTCCGCGGCGAATTTTTCGATGCTCGTGCCCGCTTCGCGCCACGAATTCCGCGGTAATCCGGCCTTGTAGCACGTCTGCTGGAGGAACATCTCGCGGTCCCAACCGTACTCAGTCGCGACCTGCGGGAGGAGCAGACCGGCGTATCCGTCGCGGCGGATGATGAGGCCATCGCGCCCGACCACGATCTCCTCGATATCCGTGACGCGCTCGATCGGTCCCATGACCGAGATCTCGATCTGGATGCCAAGGAGCTCCTCGCTCCTGAGTGGCTGGAAACGAGGATCTCGAAACGCGGCGCTGATGGCGCTCTGCGAGACGGCGATGTACAGCGGCGCCACCGGCTCGATCGATCCGATGCAGCCGCGCAACTCCTCGTTGTGGGTCAGCGTCACGAACGCGCCGGACGGTCGGCGCAGCTCTTCGTCGAAGGCGTCGCCGGTCAGTTCGGGACGTCTTCCGGCGAAGACGGAGGCAATCGACTCACGGGCGAGGGTCAGGAGCTGTTTGCGCTGGGGAACGTTGAGCATGGCGATGGATCAGCATCAGGTTTCGGGCGTAGACGACCAGGCCGGGCGCCTGTCCGAAAATGATGACC
>DASYSN010000597.1:0-2757 GCA_036003305.1 Thermoanaerobaculia bacterium | reverse complement strand
CGGCCGTAGTCGGAGCCGGGATCCTGGTAGAAGCCGACCTCTTTGCCGAGCTGCTCGGCATACAGCGCCCACCCTTCGGTGTACGCGGAGTTGCCGCCGTGCTTCCGAAACTCGGGCAGGTTCGTGAGGGTCTGTTGAATCGAGAGCTGCATGTGATGGCCCGGGATGCCCTCGTGATACGCGACCGCCTCGTCGTCGATCATCCGGCGGTGCTCGAAGTCCGAGACGGCGACGGAGACGCGGCCGGGGCGTTTTCCGTCGGGCGTGCCGGTCTGGTAGTGCGTGGCCGCCGCTTTCTGGAACTCCGGGATCGCCTCGACGGTCACCGGCGCGGACGGAATGATCGTGAACAGCTGCGGCAGCTTCGTCCGCATCTGAGCGATATAACGCGAGAAGTCGTCGAGGATCTGCTGCGCCGAGGCGGGCTTGTACTTCGGATCGTTCTCGACGTGCTCGCGGAAACTGGCGAGATCGGGATAGCCGTTCGCCTTCGCGAGCGCGGTCATCTCGGCGACGATGCGGTCGTACTCCTTGAGGCCGATCTCATGAATCTGCGCGGGAGTCAGATTCGTCGTCGTCAGGCGATGAATCGCGGCCTGATAGCGGCGCTTGCCGTCCGGCAGGCTCTCGATCGACAGCGTCTCGCGGCCGTACGGAACGTAGTCCTTCGTCATGAACTCCGCGAACTGTTTGTAGGCAGGGATCACCTCGTTGTTCACGGCTGCCGTGATCTCATCGGTGAGGCGCTTCTTGTCCGCCTCCGAGAACGACGCCGGGATTTTCTGGATCGGCCGGAGGAACGGATCGGCGGCGATGATCCCGTTCGCCTGGTTCGGGATTTTGGCGGCGAGGAACTTCACCATCACGAGGTCGTCTTTCACGCCGGCGCCGAGCACGTCCTCGGTCTCGCGCAGCGCCTTCGGGATCTGGTGCAGCCGCGCGATGTAGTCCTCGTAGTGCTTGACCGAATCCAGCGGCACCGAGTTCGGCAGATCGGCGAGCGCCGTGTGCAGACCGCCCTGCGCCGTCACCGGCATCTCGTAATCTTTGAGGTCCCAGTCGTCCGCGCCTTCCTGGAGGTTCTTGAGGAAGAGGTCGTGCGAGGTGCGGTCCTCTTCGCTGAATCCCTCCGGCGAGATCGCCTTGATCCGCTTCAGGAAGTCTTCGCTGATCTCGTGACGCTTCTGGATGGCGGCCAGCGAGTAGTCGCCGAGCTTGTCGTTGTAGCGGTAGTCGCCGACGTTCGTGGCGAGCGTCGGGTTGAGCTTGAGGTTCGTTTCCCACGACTCGGCGAAGAGGGCGTTCTGCTTCGCGAGACGCTCTGCGACGGAAGGCTCCGCCGCGAACGCGGCGGTCGAAATGATGAGCAGGGCTGCTGAAAGGAGGGGTCGGATGCGCATCGGCGGAGGCTATCAGAACGAGGCGCAGCCGACGTTTCGCGTCGGTAAAACATAGTCCTCGGTCCTCGGTCCTCGGAAGCTTGTTCGATGCTCTGGTCCGAGGACCGAGGACTGACGACCGAGGACTCGTCGTGACGGTCGTCATACGAGCCGGTGACCACTCTTGCGTCGGCACGTTGCGCGGGTGGCTACGATCACTCCGACATCACGCGATCAGGAGACAATCGTGGCCTTCGTCATCACAGACAACTGCATCAAAGACGAGCTGTGCGCTCAAGCCTGTCCGGTCGACTGCATCCATCCACGCAGTGAGGAGTCCGACTTCGACTCCGCGACGCAGATGTACGTCGACCCCGCGGAATGCATCGACTGTGCACGTCCGACGCGATCTTCGCGCTCGACGACGTCCCGGCCGACAAACGGCAGTTCATCGAGGTCAACGAAGCGTTCTTCGCGGCACGGTAAGCGCTTCGCATAAGCGCGCTCCTCGGCATCCGGCATCCGGCATCCGGCATCCGGCATCGAACGTCCGGCTGCCGGGTCACGGATGCCGGCCTTTTGTGCCCCACATCACGGCCAAGACGCCCCAACCTACCTAAATCTATCCCGGGCAGAGAGACGTAGATTATTCGGCGTTACAATCCGTCTCCTCACATTCAATAACACGTTCCGGAGCAGAGAATGGTTCGTTCATCCGCGTTGCGGCTCGTGGCGGTATTTGTGTTTGCGGCGGCGGTCGCGCCGCTCCATGCCGCCACCTACAGCAGCAGTCAGACGGGAAACTGGAGCAGCGCCAGCACCTGGGGCGGCGCGGGGGTGCCGGGAGCGGGCGACACCGCGACCGTCAACGGCGGCCACGTCGTCACGCTCGACAGCAGCGTCACCGTCGCGACGCTGACGCTCTCGGGCGGCCAGATCACCGGCGCGAACTCCCTGAACGTCACCACCGTCTTCAACTGGAACAGCGGCACCCTGTCGGGCGCGAGCACGATGACCATCGCCTCCGGCACGGTCGGCGGCGGAGGCACGCTCGACGCGCGCACCCTCACGAACAACGGCGCCTTCACCTTCAACGGCGGCAACTACTTCTACATGCAGAACGGCGCACAGGTGACGAACAACGGGACGATCGAGTTCCTCACCGACGGCGGCGGCATCTTCCAGAGCGGCTCGCTCGGATCGATGGCGATCACCAACGCGGGGACCATCAAGAAGAGCGGCGGAACCGGCATCACCACGGTCGGAATGCCGATCACCGGACAAAGCGGAAGCCAGGTGCTGGCGCAGAGCGGCACGCTCCTGATCGCCGCGGTCTCGGCGACCGGCTCGACATTCGACGCCTCCAGCGGCGCCACGC
>DASYSN010000596.1:0-3189 GCA_036003305.1 Thermoanaerobaculia bacterium | reverse complement strand
GGCGCGCAGCGTGCTGCTGATCGTCAGCAGCGGATTCGGTTGCTTGGCGACGAGCGACGTCAGGTGGATGATCCGTCCCCACTTGCGCTTCTGCATGTCGGGGATCACGGCTTTGCAGAGGCGGACGACGTTCATCAGCGTTCCGTCGATGCCGGTGCGCCACTGCTCTTCCGCGAGATTCATGAACGGCGCGGCGGGCGGCCCGCCTGTGTTCGTGACGAGGATGTCGACCTGACCGAAGTGGGCGATCGTCTCGTCGACCCAGCGCTGTAGCTCCTCGGCCTTCGACACATCGCACGGCATCTTGAGCACGTTCGCATCCGCGCTGCGCTCGAACGACCGCGCGCAGAGCGACAGCTTCACGCCTTCCGACGCGAGCGATTCCGCGATCGCGGCACCGAGTCCTTTACTCGCCGCCGCGACCATGGCGACACGGTCACGGAGCCCTAAGTCCATCAGATGTTGTCGACGATCGCTTTTCCGAACTCCGACGTCGACAGTTTCGTAGCGCCCTGCATCTGGCGCTCCAGGTCGTACGTCACGCGCTTCTGCTGGATCGTCTTGGCGATCCCGCGCTCGATGGCGTCGGCCGCTTCCCACCACTTCATGTGCCGGAGCATCATGACGCCGGAGAGGATCAGCGAGCCGGGATTGATCATGTCCTTGTTCGCGTACTTCGGCGCGGTGCCGTGGGTCGCCTCGAAGATCGCGACTTCGTCGGATTCGTTCGAGCCGGGCGCCATGCCGAGGCCGCCGACCTGCGCCGCGAGCGCGTCGGAGATGTAGTCGCCGTTCAGGTTCGTCGTCGCGATGACCGAATACTCGGTCGGCCGCAGCAGCACCTGCTGGAACATCGAGTCGGCGATGCGATCCTTGATCACGATCTTCCCGCCCGCTCCCTCGGCGCCGACTTCCGACTCCGGAATCGTCACGTCGCCGAATTCTTCCTTCGCGAGCTGGTAGCCCCAGTCCTTGAACGCGCCTTCCGTGAACTTCTGGATGTTCCCCTTGTGCACGAGCGTGACGGAGTCGCGCTTCGCCGCGATCGCGTACTCAATCGCCTTCCGTATGAGCCGCTTCGAGCCGAACTCCGACACCGGCTTGATCCCGATCGCCGAGCCGGAGCGAATCTTCGCACCCGCGCGACGTTCGATATTGTTGATGCACTCGATGATCGCGTTCGCGCCGTCGCTGCCGGCCGGCCACTCGATCCCCGCGTAAACGTCTTCCGTGTTCTCGCGGAAGATGATCATGTCGACCTTTTCCGGCGCCTTGACCGGCGAGGGAACGCCGTCGAAGTAGCGCACCGGGCGGACGCAAGCGTAGAGGTCGAGCACCTGCCGCAGCGTCACGTTCAGCGAACGGATGCCGCCGCCCACCGGCGTCGAGAGCGGCCCTTTGATCGAGACGCGGAAGGTCTTGATGTCCTCGAGCGTCTGGTCGGGGAGATAGTTGTCGAACTTCTCCTTCGCCTTGTCGCCGGCGTACACCTCGCGCCAGTGAATTTGGCGTTTCCCGCCGTACATTTTCTTCACGGCGCCGTCGATGACGTACTGGGTGGCGTGCCAGATGTCGGGGCCCGTTCCGTCGCCTTCGATGTAGGGAATGATCGGATCGTCAGGGACGACAATCTTGCCGTCGCGGTAGTCGATGCGCGTGCCGGTCTGCGGCTCTGAGTGGCGATTCATGGCGGCGGGACTGTAGCGAAACGCAACACCCGGAGCAACACGCCGTCGCACACGGAGGTGTGATCACGATGACAGCAACGACCTCAGTGTTGCGATGTTCCGCTGGTCCGATTCCGTTTCGATCGTCTTCGGCGTTTCGAGCAATTTCGGGATCTTTGCGAACCGGGGATCGTTCAGCAGCAGCCGGAACGCCTCGAGGCCGATCTCCCCTTCGCCGATGTGCTGGTGGCGGTCGACCCGGCTGCCGAGGCCCTTCTTCGAGTCGTTGAGGTGAAAGACGCCGACGTTCTCGATCCCGACGAAGCGCTCGACCTCGTCGATCATCGCCTCGTACCCGTCGCGCGTCCGGATCTCGTAGCCGGCGGCGAAGACGTGGCAGGTGTCGATACAGATGCCGACGCGCCGCTTCTCGTCGACCGCGCCGATGATGCGCCCCAGCTCCTCGAACGTGCAGCCGACGCAGGAGCCCTGCCCCGCCGCCGTCTCGAGGAACGTGACGACGCGGTGATCGGGAATCGCCGCGTGGATCTGGTCGAGCGAGCGGGCGATCTGATCGAGTCCGGCATCGACGCCGGCTTCGAGATGCGCGCCGGGATGGAGCACGACGCCATGCACGCCGAGACGTTCGGCGCGATCGAGCTCGTCGATCAGCGCGGCGATCGATTTCGCGTGGAACTCCGGATTGGTCGTGGCGAGATTGATCAAGTACGAAGCGTGGGTGACGATCGGCTGGATAGTCCGCATCGACGCGAACGTCTGCACGTCGTCGTCGGACATCGTCTTCCCCTTCCACTGATTCGAGTTCTTCGCGAAGAGTGCGATGGCCGAAGCGTTGATCGCCGCGGCGCGCTCGAAGACGGTGTGCAGGCCGCCTTTGGTCGAGATGTGCGCGCCGATCAGATCGCCCGGCGCGTCTGGGAAGGAGAAACGGGACATTTATCGGAGTCTGAAATTGACCGTGACCGTGTAGTAAACGTCGATCGGATCGCCGCCCAGCGTCGCCGGACGGAACCGCCACTGCGAGACCGCTTCACGCGCCGCTTCGCCGAGGCCGTAGGGGAGGTCTTTGATGACCTCGACGTTGTCGATCGTGCCGTCGCGGCGAACGATTCCGCGAATGACGACCGGCCCTTCAACGCCGGCCGCACGCGCGCTCATCGGATAACGGGGGACGACGCGATCGACTTCCTCCGGCTGCGTGCCTCCCGGAGGAACGGCCGCGTACACACCGCTGCGGTCGGCGCGCGCCGGCACCGGCTGCGGCGCCGGAACGGGGGCGGGCGGCGGCGCTTCCGTCGCGGTCGCCAGTTCGGTTCCCGTCGTCGCGGTCGTTTCGGTCGCGGTCGACGTCGAGCTGGTACGGACGTCGAGCTGTGGCGCGCCGGTCGCGGTCACGTTGATCGCGTCGACGTCGGCGTAGGCGACGGTGTCGCCGACCTCGATCGCATAGAAGTCGTGGTCGCGCGTGTACACCTTCACGTCGCTTCCCTCCGACAACTCG
>DASYSN010000595.1:0-2542 GCA_036003305.1 Thermoanaerobaculia bacterium | reverse complement strand
TCTTCAACGTCGGCTGCACGCGCCAGTGCGTGCTCGCCGAGGACATGGGATGCGACGTCACGAGCGAAACGCCGAACGTGATCGTCGACGAGTACAAGCAGACGACCATCGAAGGCGTTTACGCGATCGGCGACCTCGTCGCCGGATCGCAGCTCGTCATCACCGCGGCTGCCGACGGCGCCATCGCCGCCATCGCCATCAACAAATCGTTACTCCCGCCAGGCCGGCTCGTTTGAACGCATAGAATCTGTTGCCGGTCGCCAGTGGCCGGTGGCCGGAGGAGCTCCTCTGGCAACCGGCAACTGGCCACCGGCAACTGACTATGCGCGCCAAGCGCCTTTGGCCCTTCCTGCGTCCGCTGCTGATGATCGCGATCTTCGCGGTCGCACTGCGTGTGCTCCAGACGACCCTGCAGCATTACCGCTACCGCGAGGTCATGGGCTACCTGCAGTCGCTCGACAAGCTGCAGGTCTTCCTCTCGATCCTCCTCACCCTCGGCGGCTACCTCATCATGACCGGCTACGACACGCTGGCGTTCCGTTACATCCGCCATACGCTGCCGTACCGCCGGATCGCGCTCGCCTCATTCATCGGCTACGCCTTCAACAACAACGTCGGCCTGTCGGGACTCGTCGGCGGCACGCTCCGCTACCGCCTCTACAACGCCTGGCGCCTCTCCGCCGTCGAGATCGCGAAGATCATCGCGTTCTACACGATCACGTTCTGGCTCGGGTTCGTCCTCCTCGGCGGCTCGCTCTTCATCATCGCGCCGCCGGCGATCCCGCACACGGTCCACATGCCGTTCAACTCGATCCGGCTCCTCGGGTTCGTGCTGCTCATCCCGGCGCTGCTCTATCTCGGGTGGGTGATCGCGCGGCACGAGCCGGTGCGCATCCGGCAGTGGGAGTTCGAGCTGCCCGAGACGCGGCTGCTCATCGCGCAGGTCCTGATCTCCTCGGCCGACTGGATCGTCGCGGCGATGGTCCTCTACGTCCTGCTGCCGGACCAGTTGCCGACCGGCTTCGTCCACTTCCTCGGCATCTTCCTGCTGGCGCAGATCGCCGGCGTCGCGTCGAACCTCCCCGGCGGCCTCGGCGTCTTCGAGGCGATCATCCTCATCTTCCTCGCGCCGTACTACCAGGCCGGCGCGATCCTCGGCTCGCTCATCGCCTTCCGCGGCATCTACTACCTCTTCCCGCTCATCGTCGCGACGATCCTGCTGACCATCCACGAGGTGATGGAGAAGCGGGAAGGCGTCCGGCGCGTCGCGCGCGTCTTCGGCCGCTGGGCGCCCGGCATCGCACCGCAGCTCCTCGCCTTCACGACCTTCATCGGTGGCGCGGTGCTCCTCTTCTCCGGCGCCACACCGATCCTCGCCGGCCGCAAGGAGTGGCTGCGGCTCTTCGTCCCGCTGCCGGTCATCGAGCTGTCGCACTTCCTCGGCTCGATCGCCGGCGTCGCGCTGCTCGTTCTCGCCCGCGGACTGCAGCGGCGACTCGACGCCGCGTATCAACTCACCGTCATCGTCCTCTCCTCCTCGATCGTCTTTCAGCTCTTCAAAGGCGTCGACTACGAAGAGGCGATCATCCTCATCGTGATGCTCGCCGGCCTCGTCGTGTCGCGGCGGCACTTCTACCGGCGCGGCACCTTCCTCAACGACAGCTTCGGCCCCGGTTGGATCGCGGCGATCCTGCTCGTCCTCATCTCCTCGGCGTGGCTCGGTTTCTTCAGCTACAAACACGTCGAGTACTCGAGCGACCTGTGGTGGCGGTTCGGCGTGCGCGGCGACGCGCCACGCTTCCTCCGCGCCTCGGTCGGCGTCGTCGCGGCGCTGCTCATCTTCGCGATCCACCGCCTCCTCCGCCCCGCTGCTCCGCAGCCAGAGCAGCCGACGGCGGCGGACCTGCAGCGTGCGTCGGAGGTCGTTGCGACCGATCCGAACAGCCAGACGAACCTCGCGTTGATGGGCGACAAATCGCTGCTTTTCAGCGAGAGCGGACGCGCCTTCATCATGTACGGCGTCGAGGGACGGAGCTGGATCGCGATGGGCGATCCCGTCGGCGCCGAGGATGAGAAACCGGAGCTGATCTGGAAGTTCCGCGAGATGTGCGACGTCCACGCGGGCTGGCCGGTGTTCTACGAAGTCCAGCGATCGAGCCTTCACTTCTACCTCGACGTCGGCCTGACGCTTCTCAAGATCGGCGAAGAGGCGCGCGTCCCGCTCGACGACTTCAACCTCGAAGGCGGGTCCCGCAAGTGGATGCGCAAGATGCTGCGGCGCGCCGAGGAGGAAGGGTGCTCGTTCGACCTCGTTCCGGTCGAGCGCGTCGGCGAGATCCTGCCGGAGCTGCGCGTCATCTCCGACGCCTGGCTCGCCGAGAAGAAGACGCGCGAGAAGGGTTTCTCGCTCGGCTTTTTCGCGGAGCAGTATGTTGCACGCTTCCCGGTGGCGGTGGTCCGGCGCGAGCAACGGATCGTCGCGTTCTCGAACCTCTGGACCGGCGCGGACAACGAAGAGCTCTCGGTCGATCTCATGCGGCAG
>DASYSN010000594.1:0-1846 GCA_036003305.1 Thermoanaerobaculia bacterium | reverse complement strand
GTGGCGTCGTAGGCGCTGGTCTTCTCGAAGACGGCGACGGCGGCGCGGAGGCGAAACGCGTCGGTGATCTCGCCGCGCTCGAATTCGGCGATGAATTCGCGGTAAAGCGACGGATCGCAGAGCGGGAGGACGTACTTGTGGTTCTTCGCCGACGCGCGGAGCATCGACGGGCCGCCGATGTCGATCTGTTCGATCGCTTCGTCGACGGTCACGCCTTCCTTCGCGATGGTCGCCTCGAACGGGTAGAGATTGACGACGACGAGATCGATCTGCGGGATGGCGAGGCGCTCGACGTCGGCGACGTGATCGGGGTTGCCGCGGTCGTGAAGGATCGCGCCGAACACCTTCGGCGTCAGCGTCTTGACGCGGCCACCGAGGATCTCGGGAGCGCCGGACCACTGCGCGATCGACGTGACCGGAATGCCGGCGTCGGCGAGGTGCTTCGCCGTGCCGCCGGTCGAGAGGATCTCGACCTCGTGCGCGGCGAGGACCTGTGCGAGCTCGATGATGCCGGTTTTGTCGGAGACGGAAAGGATGGCGCGTTCAATTCGACGTGGTGGCATTGAGAATCAGGTTGCTGCCGTGCATGACGGACGCGGATCTCACGTCGCCGCCGGCTTCCCTCCAGATGTAGTAGTAGAGGTTGACGAGGTCGGTGACCGCGTGGGAGTAGCAGACGGACGCGACGCCGAACGCTGTGGAGTGATCGTCGAAGTCGGCGGAGGTCCGCCGCTCGCCGTCGTCCGACAGATATTCGTTGCCCATCAGCGGGTAGAAGTGCTGGGTGCGGGTCACAGCGCGCTCGACGATGGTCGAGACGTTCGGCTGGTCGTCGAGGCCGTAGAAGACGGTCGGGAACTTCGCCATCCGACGTTCGAAGTACTGCTCGAAGTCGTCGTGCGACGGGTCGAGGCGCGGGTTCTCGTTCGAGACGTGGAACGGGTTGTTCGCGTCGGCGACGAGGTGAGCGAGGATGCCTAGGTGCTCGACGACCTGCGCCATCGACTCGCGCTTGCGCAGCATCGAGATGGTCTTCGTCGTCTCCGCCTCGATGCGCTCGCGCAGTTTGCCGCTGCGGGAGAGGACGAAGTAGTGGTGCGTCTCGCTCCCTTCGTCGCTCTGCGCCCGCGCGATGCCGGTCTTGTACGACGGGTCGTAGTGCGTGAGCACCATGCGCAGGTCGGGCGGAGCGAGCATGGCGCTCTTCTCCGCGATTCGCTCGTCGGACGCGCGGGTCCAGGCGAATGTCCTCACCGGAAGAACGACCGGGAGGAAGAGGAGCACGGCGAGGAGGCGTTTCACCGACCGCAATGGTAGCAGCCCGCGACGCGTTCGCACGCCACCTCGAGCTTCTCTTCGCCTGTCGCGCCTGCCCGAACGTGGCGGGGTTACCGGTGACGGGCGCGGTGCGCGGAACGCGGGTAATCCTCGTCGGACAAGCGCCCGGCCCGCACGAGGCGAAGTATGCGAAGCCCTTCGCGTACACGGCCGGGAAGCGGATGTTCGGCTGGTTCGCGGATGGACTCGCCCTGTCCGAGGAGGAGTTCCGCGAGCGCGTGCACATCGCGGCGGTGATCCGCTGCTTTCCCGGCAAAGATCCGAAAGCGGGCGGCGATCGGGTGCCGGACGCCGAGGAGATCTCACGCTGCGGCGAGCACCTCGACCGCGAGATCGCGATCCTCGCGCCGAAGCTGGTGATCGCGGTGGGGACGCTGGCGGCTTCTGTCATCCTGAGCGGGCGGAGCGGCGAAGCCGCGGAGCGCCGCGAAGGATCCGGTGCACAACGCGCGACGGATCCTTCGCTGTCCTCCGCTCCGCTCCGGCAGCTCAGGATGACAGTTGGGCG
>DASYSN010000593.1:0-5444 GCA_036003305.1 Thermoanaerobaculia bacterium | reverse complement strand
TTGCCGTTTCGGCGATCTGACAGAATCCGCGTTCATGAAGGTGCTGGTCACCGGCGGAGCCGGTTTCATTGCCTCGCACATCGTCGACGCGTACGTCGCGGGCGGGCACGAGGTCACGGTCGTCGATGACCTCAGCAGCGGGCGCCGCGAGAACGTCAATCCGAAGGCGGAGCTCATCGTCGCGGATCTCCGCGATCGCGCCACCGTCGACGCGTTGCGCGGACGCGGCTTCGACCTCGTGAATCACCACGCCGCGCAGATCGACGTCCGCGTCTCGGTGGCCGACCCCGCCGCCGACGCCGAGCTGAACGTCGTCGCGACGCTCCGCCTGTTCGAGGCGATGCGCGCCGAAGGCGTGAAGAAGGTCATCTTCGCTTCGAGCGGCGGCGCCACGTACGGGGAGCCGGAGTACGCGCCGCAGGACGAGAAGCATCCGACGCGGCCGGTCTCGCCGTACGGCTGCGCGAAGCTGGCGATCGATCAGTACCTCTACTTCTTCAAGACGGTCTACGGGCTGAAATCGGTCTCGCTCCGCTACGGGAATGTCTACGGGCCGCGGCAGCGGAAAGACGGAGAGGCGGGCGTCGTCGCAATCTTTGGCGGCGCCATGCTTGAGGGGCAGACGCCGCGGATCAACGGAGACGGCCGGCAGACGCGCGACTACGTCTACGTCGAGGACCTGGTGCGCGCGAACATGGTGGCGTCGGAGCGCGACCTCGAGGGGATCTACAACGTCGGCACCGGCGTCGAGACGTCGGTCAACGAGCTGTTTGACGAGCTCCGCCACGCCACCGGCTTCGACCGCGACGCCGAGCACGGCTCCGCCAAGCCGGGTGAACAGATGCGGAGCGTCCTCGACGCGACGAAGTTGCGGCAAGAAGGCGGCCTCCCGCCGTTCGTCACGCTGCGCGATGGACTCGCCGCAACGGTCGCTTGGCTCCGCGAGTCGACCACGCAGTGAGCCGGTCGCCGCGAAGAATCGACCACACGCCTAACAGCGCGGCGGCGTTCACGAAGCAGAAGTAGTACGGAACGGTGAGGAGCTTCGCGCGGCCGATCGTTCGGTCGCGCAGGAGCGCGCCTGCCGCGGCGAGCCCGTAGACGATCAACTGTCCCGCGAGCGCGAGGACGTAGAGAGGACCGCGCCGGACGAGCGCCACGGACGCCACAAACAGCGGGATCAGGAAGAACGGGATGAGGTGGCGGACGAGCTTGTGCGACAGCAGCTCGAGCGAATAGAAGCCGCGCGTGAAGAGCGCCGATCGCAGGTTCAGAAGCGCCCGCACCGAGTGATTCGTGACGCGCACCTTGCGCCGGAACTCCTCCTTCGCACGCACGGTCGACCGCTCCCATGCCGTCGCCGACGGCTCGAAGAGAAGACGCCGTCCCTGGAGCACGACGCGCGCGGAGATCGCGATGTCGTCGGCCTGCGCGGGATCGTCGATCGGGACGTACAACTCTTTGCGGATCGCGTAGAGCAGCCCGTCGGCAGCGAAGACGCTTCCGATCTCGCTCTCCCGGATCTTCTGCCAGCGATCCCAGCGTCCGTACATCCCTTCGCCTTCGCCGGTTGCGTCGCCTTCGCGCTGCGTGGCGCTGCCGCGAGTTCCGCAGACGCCGCCGACCTCCGGATCGGCGAACTTGCTCGCGATGGCGCGCAAGGAGTGGCGATCGAGGAAGAAGTCGGCGTCGGTGAAGACGAGGATCTCGCCGCGCGCGGCACCGGCGCCCTCATTGAGCGCTTCCATCTTCCCCGGCTGTTCGAGCGCGATCAGCCGTACGCGCGGATCGTTGAAGCCGCGAACGATCTCGTTGGTGCGGTCGGTCGAGCCGTTGGAGACGACGAGCGCCTCGATCCGGTCGGCCGGGTAGTCGAGCGCCAGCGTGTTCTCGACCTTCGCCGCGATGTTCCGCTCCTCGTTGTATGCCGGGATGACGAACGTGGCGTAGGGCGTGACGTCGCTCTCGCGGACCGGCCGCGGACGCAGACGGCTCATGATCCAGAGGAGCGCCGGATATCCGAAGTAGATGTAGACGCAGACGCCGAGCGACGACCAGAAGAGAGAAACCATCACGCGGCTCGGTTCTCGATCGCGAGAAGTGCCACGAGGCGGCGGACGCAATCGCGCAGGTCGAACTCGTCGCGCACTTTTTCTCTCCCCCGCAAACCCATCGCGCGCGCGCGGTCGCGATCGTCGAGCAGTGTGCGAATCGCATCGGCAAACGCCGCTGCATCGGCCGGCCGAACGAGCAGACCGCTGACGCCGTTCTCGACCAGCTCCGGGATGCCGGAGAGCGTCGTGCTGACGACGGCGCGTCCGCTCGCGAGCGCCTCCATCAGCGCCACCGGAATCCCCTCCATCTGGCCGTCGGGCGCGACGATGCTCGGGAGGACGAACAGCGTCGCCTCCGACATCATGCGCGCGACCTCTTCCTGCGGCCGGGGGCCTGCGAGCACGACGACGTCCTCCACCCCGCGGTCGCGGATCATCGCCGCCAGCTCGTCGCGCATCGGACCGTGGCCGACGATGTCGCAGTGAAACTCCACGCCGGCGTCGCGAAGGATCCGGCACGCTTCGATGAGGTACGGCAACCCCTTGTACGGCTTGTGCGCCGCGACGCAAAGGAGCTTCGGAATCCCCGGCGGCGACGGCACGCTGGCGTACTGCTCCGGCTCGATGCCGACGTGAATGACGTGAATCTTCCCGCGAGCTTCCGCCGGGTATAGCTCTTCGAGAAAACGGCGGTTGAAGTCGGAGATGGAGCGAACGAAGCGCGCCTCGCGCAGTTTCCAGCGAAGCAGCGAACGGTCGACCTGGATGTCGTGCGCGTGGACCGTGATGCTGAAGGTGATCCCGCGTCCGAGCTTCGCGATGATCAACGCCATCGTCGCGGGAAAAGAAGCGTAGTGCGCGTGGACGTGACGGAGGTTCTCGCGTTCGAGTTGCTCCGCGATCGCGGCCGACTTCGGGAAGATCGCGAGCGTCTTCAACAGCGTGAGCGGCCGCGCGATCGTGCCGGCGAGCAGGCGCGCCAGGAGCGCCACGTACCGAACCGGCCGCCGCGCGAACATGCGGGCGTTCGCGGCAACGACCCCAGCCGACAGGAACGGCGTGAACAGCGCCCGTGGGATCCACGGCTTCACCGCGTCGTGGAGCACCGGCGGCGTCTCCTTGATCATCGAGACGACGCGGACCGGCATCCCCTGCCGCTCCATCTCGATCATCTCGCGCAGGATGAATGTCTCGGTGACTGACGGGAAGCGGGACATCAGCACCGCGATCGGCGACTGCTGAGGCTGCACTTGTGGAGGAGTTACGTCCAGCTCAATAGAAGGAAGTGCGCTCATCTCTCGCCGCAGCATTTAGCAAGCGTCCCGCCATGAACACGGCAAACCGCTTGCACTGGCAACGGGGCAGTCACCGATCCCGGTGACCTCTTCAGCAACGACTCATTGACAGCAATTTCGAGTACTGACGCCCGAAATGTCTCCTAATCAATTGCGCAAAATCGCTCTTCTATTCGCCACACTCCTCGCCACGACACCGCTGATCGCACAACGCCACCGCGCTGTGCTTCCCTTCGACCCGAGAGCTCCGGAACCGGAAACGCATTCGTTCGCCGAAGGCGGCTACGCCAGCGCGACCAGCGTCGTTCAAGGCGGCTACATCGTTTTCTACATGTCCAACGCGATCAATCCGTTCACCGTCACCGTCGTCAATCTGGCGAACCCCGACGTCACAATGACGACGCTGCCAAACCTGGCGGCGCCGGTGAGCGACTGCACGGGAAATTGGCAGAACGGCTGCGGCTGGCAGGCGACGCAGACGCTCTATATCCCGACGAACTGGCCGAGCGGCTATTACGACGCCCGCTTCTCAACGTCCATTGGGCCGAAGCACATCATCTTCGTCGTGAAGGCTGCCAATCCGGGCTCGACGTCGCCGATCCTGGTCGTCCAGCCGACCAATACCTATCAGGCATACAACGCTTACGGCGGTAAATCCACGTATCCCACCGACTCGCCTGACCGCGCAACGACGCTCTCGTTCGACCGCCCTTATGACGACCAGAACGGGCTCGGCGAGTTTCGCCTGTGGGAAATGCCGTTCGTCAATTGGATGACGTCCGAGGGACGGAAGTTCGAGGTTGCGACCGACAGCGACCTCGAGGATCCCACTCTCCTGTCGCATTACAAACTCGTCGTTTTCGTCGGCCACGACGAATATTGGACGGCGACTGCGCGGCAGAACATTGAAGCGTTCAGCAGAAACGGCGGCCACATTGCGATGTTCAGCGGTAACAACATGTGGTACCAGGTCCGGCTGACGAACTCCGGACGGACGCTCGTCGCCTACAAAGACGCGACCACCGATCCCATTACGGCCTCCACGCCGGCGCTCGCGACGACGAATTGGTACGACTGGCCGGTCTATGACCCCGAAAACTCGGTCCTCGGCCTTTCCTACCGCTCCGGCGGCTACGCAAACAAAGTCGACGCGCCGGACGTCTTCCTGACGAAGCCGTTGGATCAGCGCATCGGCTACACGGTCGCCGACCCGAACAATTGGATCTTCCAGAATACGAATGTGACCGCCGGCAGCACCTTCGGCGCCGGAGCTTCCGGCTTGGAAGTCGACGGCACCCGCTACAACTGCTCCGCGAACGACCCGCTGAACATGACGGTCGACGGCTCCGACGGGACGCCGCTGAACTTCCACATTGTCGCGACGACGCCGTCCGACTACGGCCACGGCGTAATCGGCACGTATACCAACTCGGCCGGCGGAACGGTCTTCAACGCGGGTACGCGCGACTGGGCGCAGGTGCTCGGCACGGACCCGGTCGTCACGCAGATCACGCGCAACGTGCTCGATCGCCTCGGCACGGGACAGCCGCAGCCCTACGATCCGGTAACGACGAACGTGAAGACGGCCGACACGTTCAACTGTCCGCAACCGGCGAACGCGCCGCTGCCGGGATGGCGCGGGACCATCGGCGAAGCGAAGTTGACCTCGAGCTGCGCACACGAAGGAGCCGCGGGACTGCAGGTCTCCGGCGTCGACGGTCTTCAGGTGGCGCGCAATTTCGCGCCGACGAATAGCGGTGTGGGCTCCGTCCAGGCGAGCGCTTACATCAACGCCGACGCCGTGACCGGGCCGCTCAACGCACCGTTCACGCTCTTCGCGCTCCAGAACAGGCAGATGCCGAGCGGCACGAACCAGCGCCTTGTCGTCGTCGAGATGAACATCACCTCGGCCGGCAAACAGCTCCGGCTCGTGCAGCAAGCGTCCGACAACTCCGTCGAGGCGCGGTCGGCGTTCGTCGACCTTCCGGCCGGCTGGACCAAAGTGCAACTCTCGTGGACCTCGCCTGGAACAGTGTCACTGCAGGTCGGCAATGCAACTCCGATAACGCTCAACAACGTCCATCCGAACGAGACG
>DASYSN010000592.1:0-3922 GCA_036003305.1 Thermoanaerobaculia bacterium | reverse complement strand
AGGGACCATGTCCCGCTCCGGCTACTTCCAGTGCAACCGCCTCATGGTCTCGCACAACAACCAGTACCGCGCGCCGAAGGGCGGACACCCGATGAACAAGGAAGAGCTGGAAAAGCTGATGAAGACGACGGAAGGAATGGACAAGTCGTAATCGCGTCAACGCCAGCACAGCGAAGGAAATCATGACCGCCACATTCGGACGCCTCCTCATCCTCGGCTCCCTCCTCGTCTCGACGACGGGAGCGATGCTCGGCTACGCCGCCGGCGCGAAGCGCTCGCCGGAAGGGCTCAAGTGGACGCAGCGCTTCGCGTACCTCTTCGCGGCGATGATGGTCCTCGCGACGGGCGTGATGGAGTGGGCGCTGCTGACGCACAACTTCGCCGTCAGCTACGTCTCCCAGGTCGGCTCGCGCTCCGTTCCGGTGTGGGTGACGATCGTCAGCCTCTGGTCATCGCTGGAAGGGTCGATCCTGTTCTGGGGCTTTGTCCTCGGCATCTACATCGCCATCGCGACCTGGCTGACGCGCAACGAACACATCGAATACATGGCGTACTCGATCGCCACGTGGCTCGCATGCGCCTCGTTCTTCAGCTTCCTCATCGCCGGACCTGCTTCACCGTTCCAGACCGTCGCCAATCCGCCGGCTGACGGCCCAGGCCCGAATCCGCTGCTCCAGAACCACGTACTGATGATCATCCACCCGCCGTTCCTGTATCTCGGGTACGTCGGCATGACGATTCCGTTCGGCCTCGCGACCGCGGCGCTGCTGCGCGGACGCCTCGGACTCGCTTTCCTCCGGCCGCTGCGCAACGCGCTGCTCGTCCCCTGGATCTTCCTCACCATCGCCATCATGCTCGGCGGCTGGTGGGCCTACGAAGTCCTCGGCTGGGGCGGTTACTGGGCGTGGGACCCGGTCGAAAATGCATCGCTCCTTCCGTGGCTCACCGCGACCGCCGCACTGCATAGCGCGATCGTCATGGAGCGCCGCGGCGTCTTGAAAGGGTGGACCGTCACCCTGATCCAGGCGAGCTTCCTTCTGACGATCCTCGGCACCTTCATGACGCGCTCGGGCGTCTTCAACTCCGTCCACTCCTTCACGCAGAGCAGCATCGGCCCGACCATCCTCGTCTTCCTCGCGATCATCCTCGTTGGTTCGATCGCACTCCTCGCCGTCCGGATGGATTCCCTCGAAGCGGAAGGCCGCATCGAAGGTCCCGTCAGCCGCGAGACGATGTTCCTCATCAACAACCTCCTCTTCGTCCTCTTCACCTTCACGGTGCTGATCGGCACCGTCTTCCCGCTGGTCGTCGAAGCGATCCGCGGAAAGCAGATGAGCGTCGGACGCCCATACTTCGACTCGATGGTCGTGCCGGTCGGAACCGCGCTCGTCTTCCTCCTCGGCATCGGCCCGGCGCTTCCGTGGGGCCGCGCCTCGCGCGAGCAGGTGAAGCGCTCGCTCATTCCGCCGATCATCGGCGGCCTGGTCGTCGCGGCAATCGGCTTCGCCCTCGGCGCGCGCAACCCATGGACCGTCGCGACACTCGCCTTCGGCGGCTACGCGGCGTGGGTGACATTGGCCGAGATGTTCCTGCCGGTCAGCCAGCGCATGAAGCGCGGCGAGAACGTCGCGACCGCAACCTCGCAGGCTCTGTTGCAGCGCGGACGCCGCCGCTTCGGCGGCTACCTCGTGCACGCCGGCGCGGTCATCGTCATCGTCGCCATCGCCGTCTCGAGCACGATGCGGACGCAGCGCGAGGTCTCCCTCGGCAAAGGGCAGTCGGCGACGATCGGCAAGTACACCGTCACCTTCGTCGGCACCGAACAGCGGCAGGAGCCGAACCGCACCGCGCAGATCGTTCACGTCGACGTGGCGAAGAACGGCTCGCTCGCCACGAAGCTCGAGCCGCGCATGAACCAGTACCTCACGATGCGCGAGCCGATCGGCACTCCCGCCGTCTACTCCACCGTCGCCGGTGACCTCTACGTCTCGATCCAGAATCTCGATCCGAACAGCGAGAACGTGGGGCTGCTGCTCCTCATCACGCCGATGGTCTCCTGGATCTGGATCGCCGTACTGCTGATGGGACTCGGCGGCGTGGTCGCCCTCATTCCGATGCGGCAGACCTACGCGATGAAGACCGCCCCAGCGCCGGAAGTCGATGGAGGCGAGGTGGCGGTATGAACCGTACCGTCCTCGCGTTCGGGATCGTCCTCGCCGCGGCGCTCTGCGCGGTGTTCTACCTCGCCCTCGGCAAGGACCCGAGCTACATCGAGTCCCCGCTGATTGGCAAAACGGCTCCCGACTTCGCGCTCAAAGCGGTCGGCACCGGCGAGACGGTCGATCTCGCCAAGTACCGCGGCAAACCGGTCGTCGTCAATTTCTGGGCGACGTGGTGCCACCCCTGCTGGGACGAACATCCGACGCTCACCGCCGTCTCGCAGACCTACGGCGACAACGTGCAGTTCCTCGGAGTCGTCTTCCAGGACGACGAATCGAAGATCACCAACTTCCTCCGCGAGCGCGGCTGGGCTTACCCGACCCTCGTCGACGAGCGCGGCAAGACGGCCATCGCCTATGGGGTTGGCGGCGTCCCCGAAACGTTCTTCCTGAATCGCCAGGGAAAGATCGTCGCGAAGTACGTCGGCCCGATCTCCCCCGACGAGCTGCGGACCGACGTAGCCAAGGCAATGGCGCAATGAAAAAACTCTCCCTGATCGCAGTGCTCCTGTTTGTCGTCCCGCTCCTCGCGCAGACGGCGAACGTCAAAGTCCCCGACGCCGACACGCTCGTCGGTGCGCCGAAAGGGCAACCGCTCACCGGCGATGAACTGACGCGCACGACGCAGGAGATCGCGTCGACGATCCGATGCCCGGTTTGTCAGGGCCTCTCCATCGCCGACTCTCCCGCCGAAATGGCTCAGAACATGAAGGCCCAGGTCCGCGAGCTCCTCTCCCGCGGCTACACGCGCGAGCAGATCGACAGCTACTTCGAACGGAGCTACGGCCAGTTCGTTCTTCTCGCGCCGAAGTTCCAGGGCGTGAACTCCCTCGTCTGGACGCTCCCGATCCTCGCCCTCATCTTCGGCATCTTCGTCGTCTTCATGAAGATGAAGAGCCTCGAAAAGGCTCCGGTCGCGGACTCCGGCAACCAGCCACCCGCCACCGGCAACTCCGACGACCCCTACCTCGCCCGCGTCCGCGACCTCGTTAAGGGTGACCAACAATGAGCGGCTCCACCGACTGGCTGAGCGCGATCGGAATCCTCCTCTCCGGTCTCGTCCTCGGCTTCATGTTCATCTACACCTTCCGTAAAAACCGCACCGCCGCCGCGACCGCCGACCTCGATCGCCGCGACCTCGAAGCGAAGCGCGACGCGCTCATCCGCCAGCTCCGCGAGCTGACCGATGACGAGCCCGAAGAGCGCACCCGCCTCGAGCTGGAAGCCGCCAAAGTCCTCCGCGCTCTCGAATCCCCTCTCCCCACGGGAGAGGGTGGCCCGAAGGGCCGGGTGAGGGGCGAGCAAGTTGCCGAAACCCCGAAAGCAACGCCGAAACATCAATCCGGCCCCCTCGCCGGATTCCTCTGGGGCGCCGGCACCGTCGCCGCGCTCGTCTTCCTCGGCTACTACGTCTTCTCGAAAGCCGAGGTCAAACAGGACCCGAATCAGACGATGCCGATGGCCTCTGCCCAAGGCGGCGGACAACAGATGCCCGCGCAACAGCAGCAGCCGGCGCAGGCCGATCCCGCGGTCCAGAAGCTCGAACAGGACGTGAGCGCCGATCCGAGCAACGCCGACAAGCGCATTGCGCTGGCGCGGATGTACCTCGAAAAAGAAAACATGATGGGCGTCTTCGAGCAGACGAACGCCGTCCTTCAGAAAAACCCGAGCGACGCGCGCGCACAGACCTACAACGCGATCGT
>DASYSN010000591.1:0-1597 GCA_036003305.1 Thermoanaerobaculia bacterium | reverse complement strand
AGCGGCAGCCAGATCCGTTCCGACGGATACTGTTCGGACGATTGCAAGAACGGAAAGAGCGCCGGCAACAAGTGCGGCTGCGGTCATTCGGATTGCCGCTGACGTTTTTCGCGGCGATGCTGCTCCTCGGCGCGACCGCGTTCGCTCAGGAGCAGCATCCCATGCCCGGGATGCAGATGCCCGGCATGAAGATGCCGATGCCGATGCAGCACGACGCCATGAGCGAGCTGCTGATGCGGCAGGCGTCGGGGACCAGCATGAATCCGCAGTCCGCGCCGATGGCGATGTCGATGACGCAGCACGGCGACTGGATGCTGATGGCGCATGGCCTCGCGTTCATCAACGACGTGCAGCAGAGCGGTCCCCGCGGCGGCGACAAGTTCTTCTCGACGAATTGGGGAATGGCGATGGCGGACCGGAAGCTCGGCGAGGGGCACCTCATGCTCCGCACGATGCTGAGCCTCGAGCCGCTGACGGTCGGTAAGAAATATCCGGAGCTGTTCCAGACGGGCGAGACGCTGAATCATCAACCGATCGTCGACGCGCAGCATCCGCACGACTTCTTCATGGAGCTCGCGGCGGAGTACGCGCGGCCGCTCGGCGGAGGCACGATCGGCTACGTCTACGCGGCGCCGGTCGGCGATCCGGCGCTCGGGCCGGTCGCGTATCCGCATCGCGCGTCGGCGTCCGAGATCCCGCAGGCGACGCTCAGCCATCACCTGCAGGACTCGACGCACATCGCCGGCAGCGTGCTCACGCTCGGCGCGCAGAGCGGCGCGCTCGGCTACGCGTTCAGCGGATTCCACGGACGCGAGCCGGACGAGAATCGCTGGGACATCGACGCCGGCCGCATTGACTCGTGGTCGACGCGTGTGACCTTCGATCCGACGCCCAACTGGACGGCGCAGGTATCGACCGGCCATCTCCACCACCCCGAAGCGCTCGACCCCCGCGACGTGCAGCGAACGACCGCCTCGGTCGCATACAGCAACGCGTTCTCCAGCACGAGCCTCATTTACGGTCACAGCGAAGGAAACTCCTGGGTCGCCGAGTCGGTCCTCCACTTCGGCATGAACTACCTGACCGGCCGCGGCGAGATCGTCGACAAAGCGTTCCGCGTGAAAGCGCTCACCCTCGGCTACACGCGCGACGTCGTCCCCGGCGCCGGCCTCGGTACGAACGTCACCCTCTACTCCATCCCCGACGCGGCGAAGGCCGAGTACGGCAACAGCCCGCGGTCCGTATACCTCTTCATCCGCCTGCGGAGGGGCTAGATCGCGGGTCCGCGTCACCGTGTAGCTGGCCGCACCCGCACCTGTGACGCTCCGCACAAGAGGCCGCTCATGGTGGGTTCACCGTGTTTCATGTGACGGGCACATTGCGCCGTGACGTTCTTTGTACCGATAAATGCAGCGTACTTTTCAGCGGACATCCCGGAAACACGGTTGGAAGACCCGCCGCCGTGTGACTGCAATCACATCGACTCGTGACTCACGTCGATGCGCCCGGGTCATGGCCGCTTCTACATTTTGTGATGAACCAAGGGGGCGTTATGCCATCACCTTATAACCTCGAAGTCGAATACAACTGCGGCGAG
>DASYSN010000590.1:0-6145 GCA_036003305.1 Thermoanaerobaculia bacterium | reverse complement strand
GCGCGCGACGTCAGAAGCTGCGCGTTCGCCTGATCGAGCCCGGCCTGCAGCTCCTTCGAGTCGATGACCGCGAGGATGTCGCCCGACTTCACCTGGATGCCGGCGCGCGTCCTCAGCGAGACGATGCCTTGCCCTGGGCTGAACAGCGTCGGCGACATCGGCGCCACGACCTTGGTTTCCACCGACAGGTCGCGCAACAGATCGCCGCGGGTGACGGTGCCGAAGCGGAGCGATGAGGCGTCCACCGCCCGCTCGGCCCGCGACCAGCGCCGCATCGCCGGAAACGCCGCGATCAGCAGGGCCACGACGATGACCGACGCAATCGCCCCTCCGGCAATGAGTCGCGCATTGCGCTGAGCAGGGGCCGGCCGGTCCATCGACGACGTGTTCTCGATCACGATGGCAGCCGCTAGCGCAACCGGGGTGCCATCGACCGACGCCGTATTTTCAGTAACTTAGCGTGTCCGCAAGGTGTCCGCCGGACAACTGTCCGCGGACAAGTGTCCGGTTCCCCGCGCCACCCGCCCACCCGGGGCGCAGGCTGGAAGCCTGCGCCACACGAGGGGGATTAGATCCAGGGTTCGTCTGCGGTCGGGCCGTAGATCGATGGCACCTTGCCTCCCGCCATGCGCAGATAAATCGACAACTGGCCGCGATGGTGGATCTGGTCGTGGAGGAGGAACCAGAGCCAGTTCATCCGGGTGATCGGGCCGAGGGTCTTCGGCGCGGTCATGAAGTGGACGTCCTCCTCGAGCGTCTCGACCGAGGCCGCGGCGATGAGCGCCCGGAACTCGGCGTAAGAGCTCTCTACAGTCTGGAGAAGTTCGCTCCACGACTCCGGCGTCTTCGGCGGCGTCCCGGGTGCCATTCCGTTCTTGAACTCGTCCCGCCAAACGCGGCCCCCGAGATAGCACTCGAGGACGAACACCCACGCGAGGTCTTTCGCCGACTTCATCGTGGGCGCCGGCTTAAGGTCCAGTTTTTCTTCGGGATAGGCGCGCAGCACCCGCATCGTCGTCGCATGTTCGCGGTCGTAGGTGTCGAGAAACGCCTGCTTCGATCGTTCTGACATAGGGGAAACCTCCTCGATGTCAGACCGTATCACTTCGTGAATTTTTCGACGTACCGTGACCGTTTCGTTCACAACCGACGTTGTAGAGTTCAAGGCCCAACCATGAAAAAGAGGATGGCAGTCACGATTCTTGTCCTCGTTGCGTTC
Organism: Thermoanaerobaculia bacterium; assembly: GCA_036003305.1. Lineage (GTDB taxonomy): Bacteria > Acidobacteriota > Thermoanaerobaculia > Gp7-AA8 > Gp7-AA8 > DASXHZ01. The sequence goes on along the minus strand of DASYSN010000590.1, from coordinate 4,926 downwards.
ATCGCAGCGGTGGGCGGCTACAAGTACCTTCAAATCAAGGCGCTGATGTCGCAGAGCTGGACGCCTCCCCCCGAGGCCGTCACGACCGTCGTCGCGAAACAGGAAACGTGGACCGGTTCGCTCAACGCGATCGGCAGCGTCGCCGCGGTCAACGGCGTCACGGTTTCCGCCGATCTGCCGGGCATCGTCGAAGAGATCCTCTTCGACTCCGGCCGCAACGTCTCCAAAGGCGACATCCTCGTGCGCCTCGACACGCGCCAGGAGCGCGCGCAGCTCGCGGCCGCGCAGGCACAGCTCGAGCTCGCGCGTCTCGCCCTGCAACGCAATGAAGGCCTCGCGCAGAAGGGCATCGTGCCGCAGCAGAACTACGACCAGGCGCTGGCCGAGTTCAAGTCGGCCGACGCGAACGTGAATCAGATCAAGGCGACGATCGAGCGCAAGACGATCCACGCCCCCTTCTCCGGCGTTCTCGGCATCCGCCAGGTGAACCTCGGCCAGTACCTCGCCGGCGGCGCGCCGATCGTGTCGCTCCAGGCGATCCGTCCCGCGTACGTCAATTTCGCCATCCCGCAGCAGCAGCTCGCGACGATGGCGAAGGGCCGCGCGATCGAGGTCGTCTCAGACGCCCTCGGCCAGTCCGAGTTCGGCAAGGTCGCCGCGCTCGACTCGGTCGTCGACGAGTCGACCCGCAACATCCGCGTCCAGGCGATCTTCGACAACGCGTCCGGCAAGCTCCGACCCGGCATGTACGTCGAGGCGAAGCTGCCGAACAGCGGCTCGACGGAGGTCGTCATGATCCCGTCGTCGTCCGTCGTCTACGCCCCGTTCGGCGACTCGGTCTACGTCGTCACCGACATGAAGGACGACAAGGGAAAGCCGTATCGCGGCGTGCGCCAGCAGTTCGTGAAGCTGAGCGGCTCGCGCGGCGACCAGGTCGCGGTCATCAGCGGCGTGAAGCCGGGCGACGAGGTCGTCACCTCGGGCTCGTTCAAGCTCCGCCCCGGTGCCGCCGTCATCGTCAACAACAGCGTCCAGCCGGCCAACAGCCCGAACCCGAGGCCGGAGAACAGCTAAGTGAAATTCACAGACCTTTTCATCAAACGCCCCGTCCTCGCGATGGTGGTGAACCTCGTGATCCTGATCGCGGGGTTGCAGTCGATCCGTACGCTCATCGTCCGCCAGTTCCCGCGCAGCGACATGGCGAACGTGGTCGTCTCGACGGTCTACGTCGGCGCAAACGCGGATCTCGTCCGCGGCTTCATCACGGCGCCGCTCGAGCGCTCCATCGCGGGCGCGGACGGCATCGACTACCTCGAGTCGTCGAGCTCGCAGGGCATCAGCACGATCACCGTGCACCTGAAGCTCAACTACGACACGAACGCGGCGCTGACGCAGATCCAGTCGAAGGTCGCGCAGGTGCGCAACCAGCTCCCACCCGAAGCGGAAGCGCCGATCATCGATCTGCAGACGACCGACAGCAACTTCGCCGCCGGATACCTCGGCTTCGCGTCGAAGGATCTCGACCAGAACCAGATCACCGACTACCTGACGCGCGTCATCCAGCCGAAGCTGAGCGCGATTCCGGGCGTCCAGCGCGCGCAGATCTTCGGCGACCGCACGTTCGCGATGCGTGTCTGGCTCGATCCGCGGCGCATGGCCGCCCGCGGCATCTCGCCGTCGCAGGTGAATGACGCACTCGCGGCGAACAATTACCTCGCCGCGCTCGGCGCGACGAAGGGGACGATGACCTCGGTCAACCTCGTCGCCAACACCAACCTGCAGACGGTCGGCGAGTTCAAGCAGCTCGTCGTGAAGCAGAACGGCAACGACGTCGTCCGCCTCGGCGACATCGCCGACGTCGTCCTCGGCGCCGAAACGTACGACCAGGAAGTCAGCTTCAACGGCCAGACGGCGGTGTTCATCGGTATCTTCGTGCTGCCGACGGCGAACACGCTCGACGTCATGAAGCGCGTCCGCGCCGAGATCCCGGAGATCCAGGCGCAACTGCCGGCCGGCATGAGCGTCGGCGTGCCGTACGACTCGTCCGAGTACATCCAGACCGCGATCGACGAGGTGCTCAAGACCCTCACCGAAACGCTCCTCATCGTCATTCTCGTCATCTTCCTCTTCCTCGGCTCGGTGCGCGGCGTGATCATCCCGGTCGTCGCGATTCCGGTCTCGCTCGTCGGCGCCGTGCTGCTGATGGCCACGTTCGGATTCACGATCAACCTCCTGACGCTGCTCGCGATCGTGCTCTCGGTCGGTCTCGTCGTCGACGACGCCATCGTCATGGTCGAGAACATCGAACGGCACCTGCACATGGGGAAGACTCCGATGCAGGCGGCGAGGGACGCGGCGCGCGAGCTGATCGCGCCGATCATCGCGATGACGATCACCCTCGCGACCGTCTATACGCCGGTCGCACTGCAGGGCGGCCTCACCGGCTCGCTCTTCCGCGAGTTCGCGTTCACGCTCGCGGGCGCAGTATTCATCTCCGGCATCGTCGCGCTGACGCTGTCGCCGATGATGGGCTCGAAGCTGCTGCGCGCCGGCGACACGGAACGCGGCTTCGCCGGCATGATCAACCGGCACTTCGAGAAGCTGCGCCAGCTCTACATGCGCATGCTCGGCTCGACGCTCAATTACCGCCCGGTCGTGATCACGGTGTGGGCGGTCTTCGTCTTCCTCGTCTTTCCGTTCTACATGTTCTCGCAGAAGGAACTGGCGCCTCCCGAAGATCAGAACTTCGTCTTCGGCATCGCGCAGACGGCGGCCAACTCGACCATCGACCAGGCCAAGCTCTTCGCCAAAGAGGTCGAGAAGATCTACGAGTCTTTGCCGGAGAAGAAGGCGACGTTCCAGATCATCCTGCCGAGCGGCGGCTTCGGCGGCATGGTCGTGAAGCCGCACAACCAGCGGACGCGCGGCGTCCAGCAGATCGTCGCGGAGCTGCAGCAGAAGACGTCGCAGATCCCCGGCATCCGGTCGATCCAGCTCGTCCCGCCGTCGCTGCCGGGCGGTGAGGGCTTCCCGGTCGATTTCGCGATCGTCTCGACCGCGGAACCGCAGCAGCTCGCCGAGTTCGCGAACGAGATCGTGCAGAAGGCGATGAAGAGCGGCAAGTTCATGTACGCCGACACCGACCTGAAGTTTGATCAGCCGCAGACGCGCGTCGTGTTCGACCGCGACAAGCTCCGCGCGCAGGGCGTCGATCTCTCGCAGGCCGGCCGCGATCTCTCCACGCTCCTCGGCGGCAACTACGTCAACCGGTTCAGCATCCAGGGCCGCAGCTACAAGGTCATCCCGCTCGTCCAGCGCGGCGACCGGCTCACGCCCGACCAGCTCTCGCAGATCTACATCACCGGCGGCGGCGGGAAGCTCGTTCCGCTCTCGACGTTCGCCACGCTCCAGACCACGACCGAGCCGCGCGCGCTGAAGCGCTTCCAGCAGCTCAACGCGATCCGTATCCAGGGCGCCTTCCCGCCGGGCGTCTCGCTCGACGATGCGCTCAAGTTCCTCGAGGGCGAGGCGGCGAAGCTGCCGCGCGGCTTCACGGTCGACTACGCGGGCGAGTCGCGCCAGCTCCGCACCGAAGGGGCGAAGTTCCTCGGCGTGTTCCTGCTCTCGGGGATCCTGATCTATCTCGTGCTCGCGGCGCAGTTCGAGAGCTTCCGCGATCCGTTCATCATTCTCGCCGGCTCCGTGCCTCTCGCGCTCAGCGGCTCGCTGCTCTTTTCGTTCCTCGGCTGGACGTCGATCAACATCTACAGTCAGGTCGGCCTGATCACGCTCGTCGGCCTCATCGCGCGCAACGGCATCCTGATCGTGCAGTTCGCGAACGAGCTCCAGCTCGAAGGCCGCGACAAACTCTCGGCCGTCCTCGAAGCGGCCGGCACACGGCTTCGCCCGATCATGATGACGACCGCCGCGACGGTCATGGGCCACCTGCCGCTCGTCTTCGCCCGCGGCCCGGGCGCCGGCGCCCGCAACAGCATCGGCATCATGCTCGTCACCGGCATGATCATCGGCACCGCGTTCACGCTCTTCGTCGTCCCGTCGATCTACGTCCTCGTCGCCAAGACGCACAAACGGATCGAGGAGCCTGAGGCCGAAACGCCGATCACTCCCGAATTCGAGCCCGCCCCGGTTTAAACCCCTCCCCCGTGTGGCGCAGGCTTCCAGCCTGCGCCCCGGGCGGGGTGGGGGCAATCCTGCCTAGTTACCTCCTCGCCAACTTCAACGCGACCTCGAGCGCCTCGCCCGCATCCACCTTCACATCCGGCGTCACCCCCGTCCCCTCCCAATCCATCGTCGTCCCCGGCAGAACGACCGCGGTATTCGGAACGATCGCCTCGAAACCGCACGCGAGCGGATACGCGCGTCCCGCGTGAGCCGCTCCCGCCGTCCGTTCGCCGACGACTGTTGCGCGCCCGAGGTGCTGCAGAATGAACGCGAACCCCTCGCCCGCCGAGAAAGTCTGCCGAGACGTCAGAAGGAATACCGGCACTTTCGCCCGCAACGCTCCCGCCGGCCGCTCCGGAGATGTGAGCTTCTCGACCGGCGCCTCACGATGCCGCATCTCGACGAGCAGCGTCGGCCCGTCGAGCACGTACGCGCTCACGAGCGCCACCATGTCGGGGTTTCCGCCGCCGTTGGCCCGAAGATCGATGACGAGCGCGTCGACGTCGTGAAGAAGCTCGAATGCCGCGGCGATCTTCGCGTCCGACTGCGCGTTGCGCCGCTCGAAACCGCGCAGATCGAGATATCCGACGTTTCCCGCAAGAATCTCGACGCGCTGCACCGCGTCGAAGTGTCGCGCCGGCCCGGAAGCTGCGCCCGCCGCGCTGCTCTCGGCGACCCGCACCAGAACATGCTGGTCACCCGTCACCGACCGCAGATCCTTCGTGATCCTCTCCGCAAGCTCGC
>DASYSN010000589.1:0-5383 GCA_036003305.1 Thermoanaerobaculia bacterium | reverse complement strand
TCCCCGCGGCGCTCCGCCTCGAGTGTGTTCGCCTCGGCGGTCGCATCGCGTGGGATCTCGTCATCGTACTTCTCGAACCCTCGCTGCAGACCGAAACGATGATCGAGCACGAACGAGCTGACGAACGCGCCGGTGCGATATCCCGCCGCCGCGAAGACCGTCGCCAGCGTTTCGCGATCCGCCGGAAATCCGTTCGCGCCATTGTTGCGCACGCCGTGATGCAGCGGCAGCTCGCCCGAAAGAATCGAGCAGTGCGCGGGGAGCGTCAGCGGGACGGGCGAGTCCGCGTTCGTGAACCGCACGCTCTCGGTCGCGAGCTTCTGCAGGTTCGGCGTGTTCGCGCCGATGCGATCGGCGCGGAAGGTGTCGAGGGTGATGAGGAGGACGTTGGGGTGGGCGGGACGTCGCGCGCAAGTCGTAACGAGCAGCGCAAGAAGGAGAGCGGAGAGTGGAGAACGGAGAGCGGAGAAAACGATCTCCCGTCTCCGCTCTCCGCTCTCCAATCTACAACGGAATGTTCCCATGCTTCTTCGGCGGGTTCTTGTCGCGCTTGTTGCGGAGCATGGAGAACGCGGTGATCAGTTTCCGGCGGGTGAAGCGCGGCTCGATGATCTCGTCGACGTATCCGCGCTCGGCGGCGATGTACGGGTTCGCGAACTTCTCTTTGTACTCGGCGACCTTCGCGTCGCGATCCTCGGCGCCGCGGTAGAGGATGCTCACCGCCCCCTCGGCGCCCATGACCGCGATCTCCGCGGTCGGATACGCGAAGTTCATGTCGGCGCGGATGTGCTTCGAGTTCATGACGCAGTACGCCCCGCCATACGCCTTGCGCGTGATGACCGTGACCTTCGGAACGGTCGCCTCGGCGAGCGCGTAGAGCAGCTTCGCGCCATGAATGATGATCCCGCCGTACTCCTGGTCCGTTCCGGGCAGGAAGCCGGGAACGTCCTCGAGCACGAGCAGCGGAACGTTGAACGCGTCGCAGAAGCGGACGAACCGCGCACCTTTTCGCGACGCGTTGATGTCGAGCACGCCCGCGAGGAACGCCGGCTGGTTCGCCACGACACCGATCGACTGTCCGTTCAGCCGCATGAAGCCGACGACGAGGTTGCGCGCGTACGACTGGTGCACCTCGAGGAAGTGTCCCTCGTCGGCGATCGTCCGGATCAGGTTGCGGATCTCGTACGGCTGATTCGGCGCCTCGGGGATGAAGGAGTCGAGCGCATCGTCGACGCGATTGACGTCGTCCTTCGTCGGCACGAGCGGCGGGTCCTCGAGGTTGTTCGACGGGATGTACGACACCAGCTCGCGGATCGTGGCGAGGCAGTCCTCGTCCGAGTCGGCGGCGAAGTGGGCCACGCCGGAGATCGCGTTGTGCGTGTCGGCGCCGCCGAGTTTTTCCTTCGTCACCTCTTCATGCGTCACGGTCTTGATGACGTCCGGGCCCGTGACGAACATGTACGACGTCCGCTTCACCATCAGGATGAAGTCGGTGATGGCTGGCGAGTAGACGGCGCCGCCGGCGCACGGTCCCATGATCGCGGAGATCTGCGGGATGACGCCCGACGCCAGGGTGTTGCGCAGGAAGATGTCCGCGTAGCCGCCGAGGGAGACGACGCCCTCCTGGATGCGAGCGCCGCCGGAGTCATTCAGACCGATGACCGGCGCGCCGTTCTTCATCGCGAGATCCATGATCTTCACGATCTTCGCGGCGTGCGTCTCGGAGAGCGATCCGCCGAAGACCGTGAAGTCCTGCGCGTACGCGTAGACGAGACGCCCCTGGACCGTTCCGTAGCCGGTGATGACTCCGTCACCCGGGACGCGGTTCTTCTCCATCCCGAAGTCGGTCGAGCGGTGGACGACGAGCTGATCGAGCTCCTGGAACGAGCCGGGATCGAACAGCAGCGCGATGCGCTCCCGCGCCGTCAGTTTTCCTTCGTTGTGCTGGCGCTCGATCCGCTGCTGACCGCCGCCCAATTCGCTCTCGCGTTTGCGTTGCTCCAACTCCTCGAGCTGCGCCTCGCGCGTCACAGCGTCACGCCTCGCTCCGCTGCGATGCGCTGCATTTCGGCCTCCAGGTCGTCCGGTTTGGGCTCGCGCGACGACTTCTCGGCGAGCCGCTGCCGCGCTTCCTGCTCGATCGCGTCCATCGTCGCAAAGTCCCGCTCCAGCGCGATCGCGACTAGCTGGATCCCCTCCTCGGCGTCGCCGAATTCGACGATTCCGCGGTCTTCCAGACGGTTCACAAGCGCACGAGCCAGGAATTCGATTTGTTTTTGCGCGGCCACCGAGGGCGATTAAAGCATGATCTCTGACCCGAACGCACCGGCACCGTACGGGTACCAGGTGCGGTCGCGGTCGACGGCGTCGATCCGGCTGATCCGAATCGTCGAGGGATAGGCTCGATGGATCTCGACGACGAGGACGCGGAGCATCAAACCAGCGATCGGCGCGAGGAGCGCCACCGCGACCGGCATGTCGCGATCGATGACGTCGACATCGGACTCGAGCCGCAAATTGAGCGGCATCCGAACCGGCCGGATCCGGTAGCTCGGCCGGAAGACGTTGGGCAGTGTGGCGCCGGGCGCCACACAGAATTCCTGGATCTCCTCGCCGTTGCCATCGAGACCGCCGCCGCTCTGCATCAGCCGCACGTTCGGCGGCGCGACTCCGACGAGGTGCGGGAGCAGCGCCGCGGTGACATTCGGCGCGAGCCGGATGCGCGGCGGTGCGTCCCTTTCGACGCCGGCGCGCAGGAACGGTCCGGCGATCTGCAGAAACTCCTCGTAATCGAAGCCCGCCTGGTCGATGAGCACGCGGTGCTGTTTGTGGGTCATCGCGATGTGGAGCCGCCGGGACTCCTCGCGCCATCGAACACCGTTGCACTCATGCTCCGCGACGCCATGGCTGACCACGAGACGCTCCACGTTCGGATGCCGGAATGGCTTCGCGATGCGCGCCACGTCATCCAGGCGAGCGTCGATCTCGCCGGCGATCGGCCGCACCTCGAAGACGCCGCGCTCCTCGATCGCCTCACCCGCCTCGCGAACGACGACGAGCCGCCCATGCTCCCAACGCGCGACGCAGCCCCGTTTGCGGTAGATCATTCGGTGATCATGACCGGCGCCGCCGAGCCGACCGCGAGCTCCTGCCCCTCGCGCGAGCAGATGACGCCGGGATAGACGACCGGCGCTCCCTTTGCGCCGGCGAGCGACTTTGCCACCTCGGCACGCGTGCGCCGGAACGTGAACGCTCCCGCACTCGATGCGGCTATGTGAATCGTGACGACGTCGGTGAGCGGGTCGTACGCGCCGCCGGCGACGAGATGAACGTCGATGCTTTTCGCCGGCAACGCGAACGGCGCGCGCGTCTGGCGAACGAGCACATTCGTCATGCGGCGCAGCGGCACGTCGCGGAACGACTCACGCCGCATGCACTGCGGCGGCTCGGTCATCAGGTTCGCGCCCTTCGCCGGCGCACCGACGTCGTCGAACGCGAACCGCGGGACGTCGTTGACGCGCAGCCACGACGGCCACGTCACCGGCGCCGCGTCGTGCTCCGCCGCGTGGCCGATCGCTTCATGCAGAAGCACAGCCCCCGACCCGTCGCGCCAGATGATCGGCAGGTCGGTGCGATCGATCGTTTTCGGGATCTCGAGCGCACGTCTCAGCACCGACGCATCGCGGCCGACGATCGACACGCCGCCGATCGTGATCGTCATCGTCTTCTCGGTCATGACGGCGCCGCGCACCCGCCGCGCCGTGGCGACGAGCCGCACACGCGCGTTCTCGTCGACGTCGTCGCGTAGCGAGTCGAGCTCCGCGTCGCAGGCACGAATCAGCTCACTATCAATTGTCTGCGAGGCTACGATCTGATCGGCCTCATCAACAGCGCTGCCGCACGAGAGGCGGCGTTCCACGAGCGCTCCGTCGACCCAGAGCTCGTCCCGCGTAGCGATGGCGAACGTTGCGTCAGTTGATCGAATAGTCGAACTTTTTCGAGGCGGCGTCGGCGGTGATGGTCAGCCGGTGCGAGCTTCCCGGCAGCAGGTTCACGCGCGGAATCGTGTGGTGCTCCTGGATCTTCAGCGACGGCACTTCGACCCAGATGTCGATGTCGGCGTTCTTCGGCGTGAGGTTGTTCATGACGTTCACGGTTCGCGGTGACCTGCGATGCAGGAAGCGGCTCTCGCTGAAGAGTTGCTCGCGCACGATGATGTCGGGTCCGACTCTCACCATGACGGAGCCGTCCGTGAAGGGGCTGTTGAACATCGTGTTGAGCTGCGCCGGAGCGCTGCTCGCGGCGCGGGTCGTGCCGTCGCCGCCGGTTCCGGCCGCACGCGGCTGCGGCTGGGTAGCGACCGTCGTCGTACGCGCCTGCTGCACCGGCGTCGTCTGCCTCCGCTGACGCGACTGCGTCTTCGCTTCCTCCGCCGCCGCCTGCTCCTGCTGCGCGAGCTTCAGGTACTTCGCGGCGTCATCCGACTGCGGATTCAGCGAGAAGGCTTCGCTCAGGAGCGGAATCGCCTCGGCGTACTTCTTCTGGTTGTACAGCGCGAGGCCTTCGTTGAACTTCGCCTGCGCGTTTGCCTGCTGCTGGCGGCCGATCTCCTGCTGCGCACGAATCGAGTTCAGTTTCTGCAGCATCGCGACGACGGCCGGCGAGTTCGGCGCCATCTTGTTCAGCTCGACGTACTTCGCGTACGCGTCGTTCACGCGTCCCTGGCTCAGCAGCGTATTCGCCTGCTGCCGCAGGAGCCGCTCGCGCTCGCGCAGTTGCTCGGTACGCGTGTCCACCGGACGGGCGGACGGAGCCTTCGCCTTCAGCGCGATTGCGATCGCGCCGAGGGCGAGGAAGCAGATCGCGACGATGCCAAGAAAAATCGCGGGGTGAATCTGGCGGGTCAGAAGCGGCGTGGCGGGCTTGCGTGCCGCGGCGGCGCGCGCCGCCGCCCGAGCATCGACAGCAGCCGCCGGAGCGGCGGTCGGCGTCGGATTGGTGGTCAGCGGGCCGGGAGAAGACGGCGTCTCCTCCCCCAAGCCTCCGTCGGGGAACGGGATCTCGACGGTCGGGATCTTCTCGTGACCCCGCGTGATCATCGTCTCTTCCGCCTGAATCGGCTCGGCGGGCGGCCGTTCGCCGCGGTTCACGGCGCGCAGCGCGATCGCGAGATCGCGCGCGCGCTGATACCGCTTCGCCGGATCTTTCGCGAGGCATTTGGCGACGACCTCTTCGTATCCGATGGGGATCTGCGGGTTGATCTCCTGCAGCGGCGGGAACGGCTCGTGGACGATCTTGTACGAGATCGACGTCAGCGAGTCGCCGCCAAACGGCTTGCGCCGCGTCAGGCATTCGTAGAGGCAGATGCCGAGGGAGAAGATGT
>DASYSN010000588.1:0-3225 GCA_036003305.1 Thermoanaerobaculia bacterium | reverse complement strand
GCACGGCCGGTGCGGCCGATGCGGTGCACGTAATCCTCCGGCTGCGGCGGGAAGTCGTAGTTGATGACGTGCGAGATCCCCTCGACGTCGATGCCGCGCGCCGCGATGTCGGTTGCCACGAGCACGCGCACCGCGCCGCTCTTGAACCCGCGCAGCGCCTGCAGGCGCTGGCTTTGGCTGCGGTTCGAGTGCAGCGTGGCGGTCTTGATGCCGCCCTGTTCCAGCTTCCGCGCGATCTTGTCGGCGCCGTGTTTCGTGCGCGAAAAGACGAGGACGGAGTCCATCTTCGGGTCGCGGAGCAGGTGCATCAGCAGCGCCGTCTTGCGGCTCTTCGGCACTTCGTAGACGAGCTGTGCGACCGACTCGGCGGGATTCGAGCGCTTGCCGATCTGCACGACCTGCGGGTGCTTCAGGAACTCCGACGTGAGCGCCTCGATCTCCTTCGAGAGGGTCGCCGAGAAGAGGAGCGTCTGCCGCTCCTGCGGCAGCTTCTTCATGATCTGGCGGATCTGCGGGAGGAAGCCCATGTCGAGCATCCGGTCCGCTTCGTCGAGCACCGCGACCTCGATGATCGAGAAGTCGACGTGGCCCTGGTTCATCAGGTCGATGAGGCGTCCGGGCGTGGCGATGACGATCTCGGTGCCGGCGCGGAGCGCGCGGATCTGCGGCTGCTCGCCGACGCCGCCATAGACAGTGGCGCAGCGGAGGCGCGAGTGCTTCGCGTAGTTGCGGACGTTCTCTTCGATCTGGACGACGAGCTCGCGGGTCGGCGCGACGATCAGCGCGCGCATGCCGTGACGGCCCATCTTCGCGCCGCGCGAGGAGAGGTGCTGCAGGATCGGGAGGACGAACGCGGCGGTCTTGCCGGTTCCGGTCTGCGCGATCCCGATGACGTCGTGACCCTGAAGGATGATCGGAATCGCCTTCGACTGGATCGGCGTCGGTAAGGTGTAACCGGCCTCGCGGACGGCTTTGGTGAGATTGCTATTGAGTCCAAGTGCTGCAAAAGGCATAAGCCAGACCGAACCGGCCACAGCGTGCGCGAATTTCTGCAGTCACATGGCGGTGTGCGCGCGATCACTTGACGGCGGCCATTGAGACTCCTAGACTCGATGAAGCAATTGAGACTCAGTCTCAACGAAACGTCGCAAAATGCCAAAGCACGCCGCAGCCATCGCCAGGTTCTCCGACTTCCTGCAGCAGCAGGGGTTGAAGCTCACCAGTGAGCGCGAGGCGCTCGTCCGCGAGATCTTCTCGATCCACTACCACTTCGAGGCCGACGAGCTGCTCTTCAAGATGAAGCAGAACAACGTCAAGATCTCGCGCGCGACGGTCTATCGCACGCTGGAGCTGCTCGTGAAGTCGGGCCTCGTCCGCCGCGTGCACCTCGGCGAGGACCACTACCACTACGAGCACGTCGCCGGGAACTCGCACCATGACCACCTGATCTGCACCGCGTGCGGCGCCGTCATCGAGTTCCACGACGAGGAGCTCGAGCGCCGCCAGCGCGAAGTCTGCGAGAAGAAGAAGTTCACGCCGACCTTTCACAACCTCCAGATCCTCGGCCTCTGCGACGCCTGTCGCCGCAGAGGCGAACAGCCCGACGCCCCCGATCGCGTGAAGATGATCGGCCAGGGCGCCATGTCCCTAAGGAAGTGACCCGATACTCATGATCAACGCCCTCATCATCGTTTTCCGCGAAGGCTTCGAAGCGTTCCTGACGGTCGCCATCATCTTCGCGTACCTCCGCAAGACCGGCCGCGACTGGCTCCGTCCCACGGTCTACGCCGGCATCGTCGTCTCCGTCTTCGCCAGCTTCGGCCTCGGCTACTGGCTGCGCAACGTCAACAGTTCGATGTGGGAGGGCGTGCTCGGCATCGTCGCCGCGGTGCTCGTCGCCTCGTTCGTCATCCACATGTGGCGTCACGCGCCGACGATGAAGCGCGACATGGAGACGAAACTGGAGGTCTACACCTCGAACGCCTCGCGCTTCCTCGCCATCCTCGGCGTCTTCTTCTTCACGGTGCTGATGGTCACGCGCGAGGGGATGGAGACGGCGCTGATGCTGATCCAGGTCCGCGACCGCAATTTCATCCTCGGCTCGCTCCTCGGCATCGGCTGCGCCGCCGCGATGTCGTGGGCGTGGGCGCACTTCGGCCACCGCATCAACATCCGCCGCTTCTTCCAGGTCACCGGAATCTTCCTCCTCCTCTTCACGGCGCAGATCCTCTTCTACTCGATCCACGAGTTCTCCGAGGCCGAGATGCTCGGGAAGTGGAGCGAGAAGATCCATAACGCCACCGAGCCGTTCTCGCCGGTCGGCGTGTACGGCAAGTGGTTCTCCGTCCTGATGGTCGGCCTCTGCGCCGCCTGGCTGATCGGCGCCACGCTGATCGACCGCGTCCGCGGCGAGCACGCCGCCGTCAAGGTGCGGCGGAGATGAAGCTGGCGGCGACAGCACTCGCGCTGATCGTCGCCGCTAACACTTTCGCAGTCACCAGGGCCCGCTACCTGATGGGCACCGTGTGCGAAGTGTCGGCAGCCGACGGGCGGCAGATCGACGCGGCGTTCGCGGAAGCGGCGCGCGTCGAGGCAATGATCTCGACGTGGCGCAATGACAGCGAGCTGGCGCGTGTGAACGCGGGTGCTCCGGCCGGCGAGGAGCTGAGCTCACTCCTTCGTGTCGTTGACGTCTGGCGCGACAAGAGCGGCGGCGCGTTCAATCCGCACATTCGCGGCCTGATCGACGTCTGGAAAACGCGCGAAGGCGGAGCAGTGCCGAGCGCTGCCGACATTGCAAAGGCGCTCGGGCGCAAAGAGATCGAAGAAGGAGCATTCGGCAAGGGCTACGCGCTCGACCGGATGCTCGCAAAGATCGACGGCGACGCGATCCTCAACTTCGGCGGCCAGCTCCTCGTTCGCGGCTCGTACGACGTCACGATCGCCGATCCGGAGCATCGCGACTCGCCGCTGTACAAGCTCACGCTCACCAACGCGTCGCTCTCGACGAGCTCCGGCAGCGAGAAGACGTTCATCGTCGATGGACACGTCTTTACCCACATCTTCGATCCGCGCACCGGCGAGGCACTCCCGCCGCGCGGCTCGGTCTCGGTCATCGCGAGCAGCGCGCTGCTCGCCGACATCCAATCGACAGCGCTCTACGTGATGGGCGTCGACGACGGTTTGCGTTGGGCAGACGCAAACGGCGTCGCGGCGCTCTTCATC
>DASYSN010000587.1:0-17265 GCA_036003305.1 Thermoanaerobaculia bacterium | reverse complement strand
CACCGGCATGGAGGCGCTGCTGCGCTGGAACCATCCGGAGCTCGGCTCCGTGCCGCCGTCGACGTTCATCCCGCTCGCGGAGTCGACCGGAATCATGATGCCGATCGGCGCGTGGGCGCTGCGCCAGGCGTGCGTGCGCGCGAAAGAGTGGCAGGACGCCGGCTTCCGCAACCTGTCGCTCGCGGTGAACCTCTCGGTGACGCAGCTCCAGTCGGTCGACCTCGTGCAACGCGTCCGCGCCGCGCTCGACGAGACCGGCCTGCCGCCGGAGCAGCTCGAGCTCGAGATCACCGAGTCGACCGCCATGCAGTCTCCCGAGATCTCGCTGCGCGTCCTCTCGGAGCTGAAGAAGCTCGGCATCCGCATCTCGCTCGACGACTTCGGCACCGGCCACTCGTCCCTCGCCTACCTCAAGCGCCTCCCGATCGACACCGTCAAGATCGATCAGTCCTTCGTCCGCGACATTGACGCCGACCCGAACAGCGCCGCCATCGTCACCGCCATCATCGCCATGGCCCACTCGCTCCGCCTCAAGGTAATCGCCGAAGGCGTCGAGCACGAAGAACAAGCCATGTTCCTCCGCCGCTACGGCTGCGACCTGATGCAGGGCTACCTGTTCACGAAGCCGGTCCCCGCGCACGAGTTCGGGACGCTACTGGCGAGCCTGTTCACGCCGTAGAACGAACCACGCGTACACCAGCACCGGCAGCGACACCGAGAACATCACCAGCCCTTTCGCCGGCGTAATCGCGATCTTCATGCCCATGCGGTTCGTGGCGACGATCGCGTCGAGAGCACCGTGGAGAAAGGCGGCGGGCCAGATGCTGGCGCCGGCGTAGTAGAGCCACGCGATCGCGATGCCGAGGGTGAACGCCCAGCCAACCTGCGCGACGACGCGGAGCGGCTGCTGGCCGAAGAGCATGTTCGTCAGGTGCGGCAGAGCGAAGAAGACGGAGCTGGCGACGCCGGCTTTGACGATCGCGCCGCGGCTGCGTCCCCACGCCTGCACGAACGCGAGGAAGATCAGTGCCCGGAAGACCAGCTCTTCGACGACGCCGGACATGAATCCGTCGATGCCGACCAGCGCCGTCAGACGCGGGTCGCGCATGTTCGGCGCCCAGGAATGCGTGAAGAGGTACGGAAAGACGATGGCGAGATAGACGAGCGGCGGCAGAACGATCGCCCACGCTTTCGCCGAACCGGGATTACGAACGCCGGCATCCGCCGTCCAGCCGAGCATCGCGAGAACGGCGATCGCGATGATGCTGATGACGACGCGCTCCACGGTGCCGACCGACTCGATGACAAAGTCGGATTTCGACTTGATCAGAAGGTCGGGAAGCAGCAGCAGCGCGAGAAACCCGATGACGATGAGGAGCGCGAAAACGGCAGGGTGCCGTCGTACGGAGGCCTCGATTGGATGCATCCATGCGGGTACGGCATAGCAGCTCTAATGTTTCTCCCTGCCTCTGTGTGGCGCGGGCGCCCTCGCCGGCGCGAAAACCCGGGGGCGCGGGCTGGAAAGCTCGCGCCACAAGAGGGAGAGGTCAGATGCGGTGGGGGTCGGGGCGCCAGGATTTGATGTGCGACTTGACGTTTTCCCCGCCGCGGTAGTCGCCGGCGTAGATGGCACGGACGTGCTCGGGGAGCTCGTCGTCGGTGCAGAAGCGGAGCGCGATCAGCTCGCGGGTGGAGATCTCACCGATCCGGGCGCGCAGGTCTTCCGGCAGAACGCTCTGCAGCCGTAGCGTCTCCTCGAGCCGGATCAGGCGATCCTGGATCCGCAGCGGGAAGTAGCGCACGCGCCACGTCAGCGCCACGAGCGCGAGGCCGAACACGAGCGCCCAGACGTTCAGCCAAACAGGCCGGCGGAAGAGCATGTACGCGTCGAGCAGCACGTTGATCCCGAGGACCGGGATAACGAAGAAGTGATACAGCGGGTCATATGCGCGATGGGTCTTGTAGGAGAGGGGCTCGGGCATGGCGTGGCCTCCTGTCGAGTAACGCTCAAAAGATGTACTTCGGGTTCGCGTGCACCTCGGCCAGCGCCTGGCGTAGCGCGGCGTCAGGGGTGACGCGGAAGTGGTGGGCGACTTTGAGGCGCACCTCTCCGTTGCTCCGCAGCTCCTCCGGCAGGTCGGTGATGGTGATGGTCAGCGGGATGTCGCCGGCGTGTTCTTCGACGATGTCGCGGATCTTCTTGACCGTCTCCTCGGTCATCCTCGGGTAGGGGACTTCGAGCGCGATCTCGCGGACTTTCTTGTCGCGGATGCCTTCGAGCTGGAGGATCTCCAGCGCGTTCAGCTCGGGAGTGATCGGGGACTCGGTGAGGGCGGCGGCGTGGGAGGCGAAGGAGGTGGCTTCTTCTTCAGGAGCCGCCGGCAGGATTGCCGGCGCCACACTCTCTCCGCCGAAGAGGTCGAAGTTGCTGGCGCGGTCGCCGTACTTTTCGCGCTCGATCTCCTTCGGGTCACGGTCGTCCTCGGCGTCGTCGGCCCGGACCTCGTACGCCGAGATGCGGGCGCGCGACTCGGGATGGCCGCCGTATTCGTCGTCGATGTGCTGCGCGTTCTGCTCGGCCGACTGGAGCGAGGCGCTGCGGCCGGCGTTCATGCCGCCGGTGTCCTTCACGCTCGCGGTGACGAGCACCGCGACGCCGTTGTCCAGCCACTTTGCGTACTTCGCGTAGAGGTCGCTGAAGACGACGACGTCGACGGAGCCGAACTGGTCGTCGAGGACGAACTTCGCCATCAGCTTCCCTTCGTTCGGCCCCTTCTTGATCTTCGAGCGCTTCATCTGCGAGACGATCCCGCCGATGTTCACGGTCTGATCGACGAAGCGGTAGAGCGTCTCGGTGTTCGCATTCGCGAACGACTTCAGCTCCTCGTTGAACCGGTTCAGCGGGTGGCCGCTGACGTAGAAGCCGAGGGTCTCCTTTTCGTACTGGAGCTTCTCCTCCTCCGGCCACTCCGGCGTATTCGCAAGTTTCGAGGTCGGTTTCGATGAACCCGACAGGATTCCGAACAATGAATTCTGCCCTCGCTCCTTCTCGTCCTTCGAGCGCTGGGCGCCGTCGGCGGTCGCTTCGAGCGAGTCGAAGAGCGCCTTGCGCGTGACGCCGATGAAGTCGAACGAGCCGGACTTGATCAGCGCCTCGAGCACCTTCTTGTTGCAGGCGCGGAGGTCGACCTCCTCGCAGAACTTCGAGAGGTCGGTGAAGCGGCCGATGCGGCGCCGCGCCTCGAGGATCGACTCGATGGCGCTCTCGCCGACGCCCTTCACCGCGCCGAGGCCGAAGCGGATGTTCGGACCGACGACGGTGAAGAACATATTCGACTCGTTCACGTCGGGCGGCAGCACGCGGATCCCCATCACGGACGCCTCGTGAATGAACTTCACGATGTGCTCGGTGCGGTCCATTTCGCTCGACATCAGCGCAGCCATGAAGTGACGCGGGTGGTGCACCTTCAGCCACGCCGTCTGGTACGCGACGAGCGCGTACGCGACGGAGTGCGACTTGTTGAAGCCGTAGCGCGCGAACGGCTCGATGTAGTCGAAGACTTCGTTCGCCTTCCGGCTGTCGTGGCCTTGCTTTTTCGCACCTTCGACGAACGTCTTGCGCTCGGCCGCCATGATCTCGGCGTTCTTCTTCCCCATCGCCTTGCGCAGCAGGTCGGCCTGGCCCAGCGAGTAGCCGGCGACGTTCTGCGCGATCTGCATGACCTGCTCCTGGTAGACGATGACGCCGTACGTCTCCTCCAGGATCTCCTTCATCGCGGGGACGAGGTACTTCGCCTTCGACGTGCCGTTCTTGCGCCGCACGTACTCGTCGACCATGCCGGCGTCGAGCGCGCCGGGGCGGTAGAGCGCGTTGAGCGCGGCGAGGTCCTCGAACTTCGTCGGCCGCGATTTGCGGAGCAGGTCGACCATGCCGCCCGACTCGAACTGGAACACGCCCTTCGCGCGCCCTTCCTGGAAGAGCCGGAAGACCTCCGGATCGTCGAGCGGGATGCCTTCGATGTCGACCGTCTCGCCTGTCTCCTGCCGGATCGACTTCACGGCGTCGTCGATCACGGTGAGCGTGCGCAGGCCGAGGAAGTCCATCTTGAGAAGACCCATCTTCTCGACGACGTTCATGTCGAACTGCGTCACGATTTCATCGCGGTTCGTACGGTAGAGCGGCACGTAGTTCGTCACCGGCTCCGGCGTGATGACGACGCCCGCCGCGTGCATGCCGGCGTGCCGCGCCAGCCCCTCGAGCCTCGATCCGATCTCGACGATTTTCGCGACCTCGGCGTCGTTCTTCATCGCTTCGGCGAGCGCGGGCGAGTCTTTCTTCGCGTCGTCGAGCGTGACGCCCGGACCGCCCGGGATCGTCTTCGCGATCTTGTCGACGAACGCGTACGGCTGGCCGAGGACGCGGCCGACGTCGCGGACGACCGACTTCGCCGCCATCGTCCCGAACGTGATGATCTGCGCTACGTTCTCCTTGCCGTACTTGTCGCGGACGTACTCGATGACGCGCCCGCGGTTGTTCATGCAGAAGTCGATGTCGATGTCGGGCATCGAGATGCGCTCCGGATTGAGGAAGCGCTCGAAGAGGAGGTCGTACTCGAGCGGATCGACGTCCGTGATCCCCATCGAATACGCCACGAGCGAACCGGCGGCGCTGCCGCGGCCCGGCCCGACCGGGATGCCGTTGTCTTTCGCGTATTTGATGAAGTCCCACACCACCAGGAAGTAGCCGGGGAACCCCATCCGCTTGATGATCTCGATCTCGCGCTCGAGCCGGTCGAGGTACTCCTGCGGCTCGTGTTTCTTTCGTTTCGCGGCGAAGAGCGGCGCCATCGCGTCGAGGCGGCGCTTCAGCCCGGCGCGGACGACTTCTTCGAAGTAACCGGCGAGGTCTTTCCCCGGCGGCACCGGGAAGTTCGGAAGGTGGTGGCCCTTCACGTCGAGCGACATGTGGATGCGCTCGGCGATCTTTCCGGTGTTGGCGATCGCCTGCGGATAGGTGCGAAAGATCCGCTCCATCTCGTCGGGACCTTTGACGTAGAAGTCGTCGGAGTAGAACTTCATCCGCTTCTCGTCGCCGAGGGTCTTGCCGGTGCCGATGCAGAGGAGGACCTCGTGCGCGAAGGCGTCGTCCTTCGAGAGGTAGTGCGAGTCGTTGGTCGCGACGAGCTCCAGGCCGACCTCCTCGCCGAGGCGCGCCATCATCGGCACGATCTTCTGCTGGTCGGGGATGCCGTGGTCCTGGATCTCGAGAAAGAAGTTCTCGGCGCCGAGGATCTCCTTGAACTGCAGCGCGGCGTCGCGCGCCTTGCCGTAGTTGCCGCCCGCGAGGCTTTGGGAGACTTCGCCCTTGAGGCACGACGAGAGGACGATCAGCCCTTCGCGGTGCTCGCGCAGGAGCTCCTTGTCGATCCGCGGCTTGTAATAGAAGCCTTCGACGAAGCCTTTCGAGACGAGCTTGACGAGGTTCTTGTAACCGGTGTCGTTGGCGGCGAGGACGATGAGGTGGTTGTTGGCGCCGGCGTCCGCCTGCTGGTCTTCGACGGACGACTTGTCGAAGCGGGAGCCGTAGGCGACGTACATCTCGCAGCCGATGATCGGCTTGACGCCCGCCCCTTTCATCGCGTTGTAGAACTCGACCGCGCCGAACATGTTGCCGTGGTCGGTGATGGCGCAGGCCGGCATGCCGAGTTGCGCCACCCGTTTGGCCAACGCCTCGGGGCGGCTGGCGCCGTCGAGAAGGGAGTATTCAGTGTGTAGGTGGAGGTGGACGAAGGACATCGGTGGCTGGGCGTATTCTAATCGGCAACCATGATCCCGGTGACGAAAGCGCAGTTGCTCTCTCTCGCCCCGAACGCGCGTCCGGACTACCTCCAGACGTTCGAGAGCGCCGACGAGGTGTTCGCGAAGTACGGCGTCAACGACAACGCCCTGCGGCTCGCGCATTTCATGGCGCAGGTGCTCCACGAGACAGGCAGCTTCACGATCCTGTACGAGAGCCTGAACTACACGCCGCAGGCGCTGATCGGCCTCTTCAGCCGGGCGCGGATCTCGGTCGACGACGCGAACAAGTACGGCCGCACCGATCAGCATGGCGCCGACCAGAAGATGATCGGCGACACGATCTACGGCGGGCCGTGGGGAAAGCTCAACCTCGGCAATACGGACACCGACGACGGCTACAACTTCCGCGGCACCGGCCTGCTGCAGATGACCGGCCGCGGGTCGCGAACGACGATCGGGACGAAGCTTGGCGTCGACCTCGTGAACAACCCCGCGAACGCTGCCGATCCGCTGTACCTCCTCGCCATCGCGTGCGAGGAGTGGAACGAGAAAGGGTGCAGTCCGTTCGCCGACAAGGACGACATCCTCACCATCACGAGGAAGATCAACGGCGGCACCAACGGCCTCGACTCGCGGAAGGACTGGCTCGTGAAGACGAAGGCGATCTGGCTCGCCGCGATAAGCGCTTAGAACGGAGCAACCCCTCATCCGCCTTCGGCACCTTCTCCCCTCTCACGAGGGGAGAAGGGCACTCGAACACGACTTTCGCGAGACCCGTCAGTCGGATGAGGGGAAATAACGGCGTGACCAAGGCACTTTGTTTGCGACGGAATGCACACGGAGGTCTTTGAATGAAACACATCCCCCTGTTCTTCGCCGCGATGGCCATGGCAGCAACGCTGAGCGCGGCAACGGAGAAGGAAGCGCCGAAGACGACGAACATGTCGTCTCCCGACATGGCGGCCGTGCTGTTCGCGGCCAATGAGGGAGAGATCGAGCAGGCGACGGTCGCCTACCCGAAGCTGTTCGACTCGGGCGTGAAGAACTTCGCGCAGATGATGGTCGACGACCACAAGAACGGCCTCACGAACACGACGAACATCATGGCGGCGAACAAGATCGCCGCGCACGACGCCGCCCCGGACGCGATCGACCTGCGCAACAAGTCGAAACAGCTCGTGACGAACTTCCAGACGGCGCAGGGCAACTTCGACCGCAACTACATGGTGGCGCAGATCGAAGAGCACCAGCACCTGCTCGACCTGCTCGACCAGAAGCTGATTCCGTCGTCGCGCGGGGAGCTGCTGACGCTGATGCAGACGACGCGCTTCACGGTGCAGTCGCACCTGGAACGCGCGAAGGCGATCCTCGCCGAGCTGCCGCAGATGCCGCAGCCTTAAGCGCGGCGCATGATCACGAGCGTCTTGTCGTCGCTCGCGGGAGCGCCGTTCTCGAACGCCGTGATGGAGTCGAGGATTCGCCGGGGCACTTCATTCACCGCGTACGTGCAGGCCTCGCGCACGAGCGCAGTGAGACGCTCCATCCCGAACTCCTCTTCGCCCGCATTCGCCGCCTCGTTGAGGCCGTCGGTGTAGAGCAGCAACGTCGCGCCGCGATCGATCGCGATGCTGTTCTCCTGGTACGCCGACTCCGGCAGGATGCCGATCGGGCGTCCCGTCGATTCGAGGTGCACGATCTCGTCGCCGTTGCAGACGAACGGCGGGTTGTGGCCGGCGTTGACGTACCGCAGCACTCCGGTCGCCGGATCGAGCACGCCGAAGAAGAAGGTCACGTACTTCCGGCCGCGCGCCATCCGGAACAGCAGCGCGTTCAGACGCGCGAGGAGGCGCGGGAGGTCGGGCTCGATCGGCGCCGCCATCCGGAGCGCCGCCTGAACGCTCGACATGATCAGCGCGGCGGCGACGCCTTTGCCTGACACGTCGCCGATGGCGATGCCGAGGTGGCCGTTCGGGAGCTCGATGAAATCGAAATAGTCGCCGCCGACCTCGTAGCACGGCAGGCTCATCGCCGCGAGCATGGTGTCGCGGACGTCGGACGGCGGCGGCGCCAGCAGCCGGCTCTGGATCTCGCGGCCGAGCTGCAGCTCCCGCTCCATCCGCTGCTTCTCGACGATCTCGAGGTGGAGCTGCGCGTTCTCCATCGCGATCGCCATGTGGTCGGAGATCGCGGCGAGGAACCGCAGGTCCTGCTCGCCGAACGAGCCGTGCATCTTGTTGAGGAGCTGCAGCACGCCGACGACTTTGCCGTTGCGGTTCCGGATCGGGACGCAGAGCATCGATCGCGTGCGGAAGCCCGTACGCGCGTCCTGCGAACGGTCGAAGCGCGAGTCGGCGTACGCGTCGTGGAGGATGATCTCCTGCCCCGTCGCGGCGACGGTGCCGGCGAGCCCGCGGCCGAACGGCAGCCGGATCTCGGCCGCCTGTTCCGCCACTTTCGCCCAGATCTCCTGCCGCCCCTCGTCGACGAAGTAGAGGGTGCCGCGCTCGACGCCGAGCTCCTTGCGCGCAACGGTCAGAATGGACGCAAAGAGCTGGTCGGGCTCAATGGATGAGTTGATCAGCTTCGACGCTTCGACCAGCTTCTGGAGGTGCTCGACCTCCTCACGCCCGGCGAGCGAGTCGAGCATCCGGCTCAGCCGCTGCGCTCCGTCGCCAGAGGGGGCGAAGCGGATTCCCGACTCGAAGATGTTCTCCGCCGCGGCGTCGCGCGTGGGGTGAAGGTCGGAGCGGACGACGTTGCAGTCGATCGCGATCTCCTCGTCGTCCCACCGGAAGCGCAGCGTCGTGTTGCCGTCGGTTGCGATCGGCGCGTCGCTATGCACGCGCGCTCCCAGCATCCCCACATCCATCAGCCGCACCTCGGCGTCTGCAATGCGGGCACGCAGCGGCGGAGTGAGAACGATGCGTTCGCCGTTTCGGCGCTCCTGGGCGCGTTCTGTCATCGGGTTTCGAAGTGTACTTGGACCGGTTAGGAATCGAATGCGACGCCGCCGATACTACGCCGCGCGGCGCGCGACGCGGGATCGACGCGGCTGTCGAGCAGCTCGCGAAGGTTCGTCATCTCCAGGAACAGGTAACGGTGGCGCACGCAGTGGACGGCGATCGAGAAGAACAGGACCGCCATGACCGCGAAGTAGACGATGAGCGCCGGACTGGTCGCCGGCAGCGGCGCATGCGAGGCGCCGACGAACAGCTCCTGCCCGATGATCATCGCGAAGATCGGCAGCGGCAGGAAGACGAGCATCGAGAGAATCCGGCTCGCCTGCACGCGAAAGTACGGCCGCATCGCCAGAAGCGTGGTCGAGACGAACCATCCGAGGGTCAGGACGGCCGCGAGATGCACCTCGTAGAGCGCCGCGTCGTGCTGCCGCAGCATCCGCGCCTCGAGCATCACGACGCCGACGAGCGACGCGACCGACGCCGCGACGGCGAAGATCGCCACGAAGGCGGCGAAGAGATTCCGCGCCGCGACGAGCGCCGCCATCCGCAGGAAGATCGAAGAGACGGCGAGGCTCGCGAAAAGCGCCACGACGATCGCCCACGCCTCGCGCGTCGCCGCCCCGGCGCCGATCGCCATGAACGCGCTCGCGCCCGAGTCGAGGTCGCGAACCGCCACGGCCGCGCTCGAGAGCGCGAGGAAGAGGCAGAAAGCCGTGCCGGTGTAGAAGAGAAATTTCGGCATTACCGTGAACCAGTTTACTCCTGACGAAACGAGATGATGTGGTCGAGGCGGATCTCGAGCGGGCCGCCGTCATCGGAGACGAAGCGGACCCACTCCGCGCCGTCGGCCGTGTAGACGTCCGCGATCTTGCCGCTGCCGCGCTGCGGCCGGCCTCCCAGATCGAACTCCAACTCCACCCGGCTGCTGTGCATCGCCGCCGCCTCGAGCTCGTCGTGATAGTCGCAGGAGACCGGTTCGTAGCGCTCTTCGGACATTCGTTTCCTCCAGCCGGGAGTTATGCCGAAGCTGTACCATTCCTCCATGCAATTGTCCGCGCTCTTCTCGACGACTGCGATGCCCCTGATCTTCGCGGGCGTCCTGCTTCTGATCCTGATCATTTCGTTCCGCTCGCGGGCGGTCGTCTTCTGCCAGTACCTCGAACGGATGACCGGAATCGAGCTGAAGCCGTCGGATGTGCGGCGCGCCTACCGCGAGAAGGGGAAGACCGGCGTCCGTGAACTCTTCCTCGACCTCATCATTCGCGAGGACCTCAAGCAGGGCCCGATTGAGGTTCCCGAAGCCAACGCCAACGTCTGATTGACGGCTGATTGAATCCACCAAAGGAGCTTTCATTGAAATCGCGCGTGTTGATGCTGTTGGCCTGCGCGCTCATCGTCCCGGCCGCGTTCGCCGCGGTCCCGAAGAAGAAGAGCGCACCGGCCACGAAGAGCAGTGCCCCCATCCTCCCATTCGCCGCGACTGAGAAGACGCTGCCGAACGGCCTGAAAGTCATCATCGTTCCGACCGGCTTCCCGAACGTCGTTTCCGTCTACACCACGATGCAGACCGGCTCGCGGAACGAGATCGAGCCGGGGAAGTCCGGCTTCGCCCACTTCTTCGAGCACGTAATGTTCCGCGGGACCGAGAAGTACCCGCCCGAGAAGTACAACGCAATCGTGCAAAAGGCGGGAGCGCGGCAGAACGCGAACACGTCCGACGACCGGACGATCTTCCACCAGACGTTCGCGAAGGAAGACCTGCCGCAGATCCTCGAGATCGAGGCGGACCGTTTCAAGAACCTCTCCTATCCGGAGAACGTCTTCAAGACCGAAGCGCGCGCCGTCCTCGGTGAGTACAACAAGAACGCCGCGAGTCCGCTGCGCAAGATCCTCGAAGTGCAGCGCGACGCCGCCTTCAACACCCACACGTACAAGCACACCACGATGGGCTTCATCAAAGACATCGAGGACATGCCGAACCAGTACGCGTATTCGAAGGAGTTCTTCCGGCGCTGGTACCGCCCCGAGTACGCCACGCTGATCATCGCCGGCGACGTGAAGGCGTCCGAGGTCATGCCGCTCGTCGAGAAGTACTACGGCGACTGGAAGCACGGCGACTACAAGGCGGCCATCCCGCAGGAGCCGCCGCAGAAGGCGCCCATTTACGCCCACGTCCAGTGGGACTCGCCGACGATCCCGTGGATCACCGTCGGCTACCGCGTCCCCGGCTTCGACGAAAACTCCATCACGATCCCGGCGATCGACACCGCGCTCGATCTCGAGTTCGGCGACACGTCCGACCTCCACAAGAAGCTGGTCGAGGACGAGCAGAAGGTCGATCGCCTCTTCTACTTCAACGACGCGCACGTCGACCCGTCGCTCTACACGATCTTCGCGCGGGTGAAAGATCCGAAGGACGCGGTCTACGTCCGCGACGAGATCCTGAAGACCTTCGCGAAGCTCCGCGATCGGCGCGAGCCGGAGAAACGCGTCAACGACGCGAAGTCGAACGCGCGCTATGCGTTCGTCCGCTCGCTCGACAACACCGAGGCGATCACCGAGACGGTCGCCGAGTACGCGAAGTTCCGCCGCTCGTTCAATACGGTCAACAACTACTACCGCGAGCTGGCGAAAGTGACGCCGAAAGACATCCAGGACGTGGCGAAGCAGTACTTCACCGACAAGGACGTCGTGATCACGACGCTGTCGCACGATCCGCTGCCGGCCGGCATCGACAAGGTGCCCGCCTTCGCAGCCCTCGGCGTCAGCATGATCTCGGCGGCAACCGGCCCCGAGTTCCGCACGATCACGCAGAAGTCGGTCCTCCCGCAGCTCGACATCAAACTCCTCTTCACCGCCGGCTCGGTCAACGATCCGGCCGGGAAGGAAGGGCTGGCGGCGCTCGCCGCGTCGATGATCTCAGACGGCGGCTCGAAGCAGATGCGCCTCGACGAGATCAACAAGGCGCTCTATCCGATGGCGGGCGCGTTCAATTCGAACGTCGACAAGGAGATGACGACGTTCACGGCGACCGTCCATAAGGACAACTGGTCGAAGTTCTTCGACATCGTCCTCCCGCAGCTCCTCTCCCCCGGCTTCCGCAATGAAGATTTTCAGCGCCTGAAGGACCAGCAGCTCAACACGCTGAAGCAGGACCTCCGCAACGCGAACGAAGAGGAGCTGGGCAAGGAAGAGCTGATCAACCGTATCTACGCCGGCACGCCGTACGGCCACACGGTGCTCGGCACAGTGGCGGGGATCAACGCGATCACGCTCGACGACGTCCGCAACTTCATCGCGCAGCACTACACGCGCGGCAATCTCGTCATCGGAATCTCGGGCGACTATCCGGCGGCGCTGCAGACGCGGCTCGAGAAGGAGCTGGCGACGCTGCCCGCGGGCGGCGCTGTAGCCGACGGGAAGAAATCGCTCGCGCCGATCGCAGGGCAAACGACGGACGGCCTCAACGTCGAGATCATCCAGAAGGACACGCGCTCGACGGCGATCTCGATGGGAATGCCGATTCCGGTCACGCGCGAGAACCCCGACTTTGCGGCGCTGAACGTCGCCCGTGTCTGGCTCGGCGAGCACCGCGCCTCGACCGGCCGCCTATACCAGCGCCTCCGCGAGATCCGCGGCCTCAATTACGGCGACTACGCGTATCTCGAGTTCTTCACCCATCCGGGAGCGTCGTTCTTCCCCTCCCCGAACATTGCGCGCCGTTCGCAGATCTTCGAGATCTGGATTCGGCCGGTCGTCCCGGCGAACGCGCAGATGTCGATGCGGCTCGCGCTCTACGAGCTGAACAAACTGATCGACAACGGTCTCTCTCAGGAGGACTTCGAGGCGACGCGCGGCTATCTGATGAAGAACGTCTATCTGATGACGGCGTCGCAGGACCAGCGCCTCGGTTACGCGCTCGACTCGTGGTGGTACGGCATCCCCGAGTACACCAGCTACATGCGCGCGCAGTACACGAAGCTGACGCGCGACGACGTCAACGCCGCATTGAAGAAATATCTGTCGGCGAAGAACCTCAACGTCGTCATCGTGACCAAGGACGCCGAGGGGCTGCGCGACCAGCTCGTGAAAGACGACTTCTCCGCGATCAAATACGACGCGCCGAAACCGGACGACATCGTCGCCGAAGACAAGATCATCGGCGCCTACAAACTGAACATCAAACCGGAAAACGTGAAGATCGTGCCGGTTGACGACATTTTCGCGAAGTAGCAAACGAAACCATCACGCATCGTAGACGGGCGGAGCGATCCGCCCGTTTCTATTTCTGGCGAGGGTGTGTATCCTGTTCTCCGGTCAAAACCCCCGCCCAGAAAGCGATCCCCTCATGAATCACGGTAAGTGCTTCGCCGCGACGTTCACGTTTCTTCTTGCCTCGTTCGCCGCCGTTGCGTCGGCGCAGACCTGCCCGGTCCATCCGAACCTCGAGATTCGCATCTCGGGAACACACTGCCAGTTCCCCGCGGCGCCGAACGCGGCGTGGTCGCCGTGCGGCCTGTCGTCGCCTGTGACGCTCACGATCTACGACCACGACACCGGTCTCCCCTATCAGCTCCAGTCGTGCGAAACGGGTGTGAACTGGATTTACCAGAATGAGACCAGTTTCAATCACTACGTCGCGTCGACGTTCTCCAATCAAGGTCCGAGCATCCAGGTGAGCTCGGCATACGTCGGCAACAGTTGGGCGCAGGCGGCCGTGATGTCGGGAAGCACACAGACCCAGTCGACCAACACGTACATCCCCTTCGCGAATGGGGTGATCACGACGAGCGCGCCGGTGACGACCGTCACGGAAGGCGGCACGGCGTACGTCAACGTGCACACGACGTATTCGCCGACTTCGTTTCGCTATACCGTCACGAACGACACCAACGCCGCCGGCAGGTTCACGCCGGTCGTCACCCCTCTGGTCGTCTCTTTCGCCAACGGCGAATACGACAAGACGATCGCCATCCCGACCATTGACGACTCCACCGCTCAAGGAAGCGGCCGGATCGCCGTGCAGGTGGGCGACAACAACTATGACAACGGCGTCGAAATGGCGCAGATGGGGAACACTTTCGGCGGGTATATCTCCATTTCCGACAATGACGATCCGGTCTTCAAGTGGGCGCAGAACAGTTACACGTTCGCCGAGAACGCCTCGAATCCGGCGGTGACGGTGACGCGCACGGGCGATCCCAACACGACCGCGAGCGTCGACTATCTCATCGGGCCTTCCGCGAACTCCCCCGCCGCATCCGGAACGCTGACGTTCAATACGGGCGAAACGAGCAAATTGATCCCCGTTCCGATCGTGAACGACAACACCTGGTCGGCCGATCGCCACTGGATCGCGGAGCTGAAGAATCCGAGCGCCAACACGTACCTCGGCAGCTTCTCGTCTCCCCAGTCCGTCCTCGACGTCCCGATCACGATCGTCGACGACGATTCCGTCGGAACGCTTTCGATCAATGACGTCGCCGCGAATGAAGGCAACACCGGCCACACGAACGCCACGTTGAACATCACGCTCTCGGCCGCGGCCGCGTCGCCGTTCGACATCTCACTCACTTACGGCGGCACCGCTACGCCGGGAATCGACTACGCCACGCCGCCTGCTTCGGTTCACTTTGATGCGGGGCAGACGACGGTACCGCTGGTCATCACGGTCATCAGCGATACGCTCGTGGAACGCGACGAGACCGTGACCGTCACGCTCTCCCACGTCACCGGTTCGGGCGGGACCCCGGGCATCGGCAAGGCGACCGGGACACTCACGATTCTCAACGACGACGTCAGCATGCCGGGGCTGAAGCTCGCCGCCGGCACGACCGGTCACATGACCATCTACCTCGGGAATCCGACGACGACCGAGGGCACCGTCACGCTCGCGTCGTCGAAACCGGACGTGGCCACCGCAGCGGCGTCATTCGTCGCGGAGAGTGGAAGAAGCACTCTGGGATTCGACGTGCAAGCGCTCTCGCCCGGTGAGTCGACGATCACGGCGAAGTTGCCCGCATCGCTCGGCGGAATGACGCTGAGCGCGCTGGTGGTCGTCTCCTCAGACCAGGCGCCCGTCGGCGTCGCGGTCACGGAAGTCGGACCGCCGATGGTTCCCGCGACCGGCGGCACACTCGTCACGATC
Organism: Thermoanaerobaculia bacterium; assembly: GCA_036003305.1. Classification (GTDB taxonomy): domain Bacteria; phylum Acidobacteriota; class Thermoanaerobaculia; order Gp7-AA8; family Gp7-AA8; genus DASXHZ01. The sequence goes on along the minus strand of DASYSN010000587.1, from coordinate 2,358 downwards.
ACCGGCTTGAATTTCGCGCCGTCGTGCGTCGTCACCTTCGGCGAGACGCCCGCGGCGGACGTGACGTTCCTCAGCACGTCGGCACTCAAAGTGACGACGCCGCCGCATCCGGCGGGAGCGTCCGACGTCACGGTGACGTGCGACGACGACCAGTTCACACTGACGAACGGCTTTGCGTTCTTCACGCCGCCGACCCGGTCACGCGGCGTGCGCCACTAGTCGCCCAACTGTTAGCAACCGAAAGCATCACGGTCTCGTGTGACGGGCGGAGCAATCCGCCCGTTTATTTTTCGTGCAACGCAAGGTATCCTTCCTTCCGGTCCAAACTCGCCCAGAAGGAATCCATATGTTCAACGTTCGCCGTGTGTTTCTCGCCGGCGCGATTGCTTTATTCGCGTCGCAACTTGTTGCTCAGATCTGTCCCACGGGAAACTATCCGGCGCTCAGATACTCCGGTACCGGCTGTCCCAGCAGCTCTTACGCCGGCCCACCATGCGCGGTCGGAAGCGCCGTGACGTTCTCTCTTGTCGACTCGTATACCGGCGCTCCGTACGTCCTGCAAAGTTGCGAAACCGGCGTGTTCTGGACCTTCGGCGACGGCACGAACGCTCAGACCACGACCACGAGCGTGCAACACACTTATGCGACCGGCGGCCAGTTCAACGCCGCGGCCCAAGTCCAGGGCTCGTCGCGCGTCGCATACGCGTATCTGGTGGCTGCGACGGGAACGATGTCGATCACCTCTTACCCTCCCGATGTAACGGAGGGCGGAACGACGGCGGTGACCGTTCACACGACGTACGCGCCGACCAGCGTCAGCTATCAGGTCTACGACTACCGCAACGCGGCGGGCCGGATCACGCCGGTGAGCGGCACGCTCACATTCGCGGCGGGAGAATTCGACAAGACGATCTCCATTCCGACCATCGACGACTCGCTCTATCAGGCCGACGGTGCGATCGGCCTGACGCTCACGAACCCGACCAACGGCGTCATGCTGAAGGACCAGTACGGCAACGTCGTGTCCGGCAGTCTATTCGCTTACGCCAACCTGCTGGACAACGATCCTCCGCCGATCCTCAACTGGTCCGCGCCGAAATACACGGTCAGCGAGGGCGCCGGCACGGCGACCCTGACGGTCGTCCGGACGGGCGACATGACTCGCACCGTCGGCGTCACGTATTACATCCAGAGCGGGCCATACACCTACGGAAACCTCACGTTCGCGCCGAACGAGACGACGAAGACGATTACGTTGTCGATTCCGAACGACACCGTCTGGACGCCTGACCGGGTGTGGTCGGTCGAAATCACCAGCCCGTCCGGCGGCGCCGTCATCGGCTCGCTGCCGTACTACTCGTACTACTCGTACGCGACGGTGGTCATCACGGACGACGAGCCGGCGCCGACGATCTCCATCAGCGACGCGTCCGTCACCGAGGGAAACAGCGGCAAGAAGACGGCGAACCTGACGCTCACGCTCTCGACCCCCCTCGCCGTGAGCTGTTCGGCGAACATCACGTATTCCGGTACGGCGACGCGCACGGTCGACTACGACGCGCCGACGACCTCCGTGTTCTTCAACGCCGGCGAGACGACGAAAACCATTCCGATCACCGTCTACGGCGACACGCTCATCGAGCGCGACGAGACGGTCGTCGCAACGATCGCGTCGGTCACGAACAGTTACTACTCCTACCCCTTGCCGCCGCCGAACGTCCCGGCCATCGCGAAAGGCACCGGCACGCTCGCGATCCTGAACGACGACATCGGGATGCCGTGGCTGAAGCTCGCAGCCGGCACCTCCGGACGCATGACGATTTACCTCGGCAATCCGACCACGGCACAAGACTCGGTGACGGTCACCTCGTCGAAGCCCGAGGTGGCGAAAGTGCCGTCCTCGTTCGTCGCGGAGACCGGCAGAAGCACGCTCGATTTCAACGTCGACGCCGGCTCGCCCGGAGCGTCGCTCATCACCGTGAAGTTCCCGCCGACACTCGGCGGCGGAACGCTCACCGCGTACGTCAACGTCTACACGCCGGCCGCGCTGACGATGCAGCCGCCGTCGCTTTCGGTCCCGGTGAATACCACCGGAGCGCTCACCGTCACGATGTCCCCCGCCCCGACCGCTCCTGCGAGCGTCAAGATCACGTCCTCCAATGCGTCGCTGATTCAGGCTCCCGCGGACGTCACCATCGACACGACAGGCACCGGAACGGTCAACGTGAAGGGGCTCGCGGTCGGAAACGCCGCGCTGACATTCACGCTGCCGGACGACAACGGCGGCTTCGACACCACGGTCGCGGTCAACGTCACTGCGCCTCCGACCGGCGTGTTCGTCAGTCAGGTTTCGCCGTC
>DASYSN010000586.1:0-5390 GCA_036003305.1 Thermoanaerobaculia bacterium | reverse complement strand
GCTGGATTCGCGTTCTGCATTCCTGCTGGACGAACAGAACCGCCTACGACGAAACCGTCTACCTGGCCGCACTTGAACGCCGAAACTCACCGCTTTGCAAACGACTCGCGGCTTGACTTCCGACCTCAGATGGCTGAGCCGCGTAGACGGCGAAGGATCTCAGCGCGGGCTGAGGCCCGCAGCGGTGCGCGACGATTCTCGGAAGTAGTCGTTCAATATCCCGCGCTCAGCCACCGTAGGCGGCGTCAGATCCGTAGCCCCCGCCTTCAGGCGGGGGAACGGCCGTTACAACGGTGCGAGCCCGCGTAGCGGGCGACAGGTGCCGCCCGCTACGCGGGCTCACGTCCTGTGCGCGAACAACCCCCGCCTGAAGGCGGGGGCTGAGGATCAGTCGCCGCCTACGGCGGCTTGAAAACTTGCGGCACGAGCCACGCGCAGCGCATCTGGAGATCCTTCGCCGTCTATGCGGCTCAGGATGACGGAGGTATGCTACCGGTCGCGCTCGAGGACGAAGTCGAGCGCCTGTTCCATGGCGTCGCGGGCGTCGGAGCGGGGGAAGGCGTCCAGGGCGGATTTGGCGCGGGAGGCGTAGTCGCGGGCGATGGCGCGGGTCTCGTCGAGGGCATCGTAGCGGCGGACGATCGCTCCGATCTCGGCGGGGTCGACACCGTCGAATGACTTGAGCGCGGCGACGCGGGTGATGATCTCGCGCTCGCGCTGCGTCGCACGAGGCATGGCGAGGATCAGCGGAAGGGTGACCTTCCCTTCCTTCAGGTCGGAGAGAGCCGGTTTGCCGAGGATCTCGGTGCTGGAGGTAAAGTCGAGCAGGTCGTCGATGAGCTGGAAACAGACGCCGAGGTTCGTGCCGTATTCGTGCAGCGCGCGGCCCATCGACTCGGGGACGTCGACGAGGTGGGTCGGGATGCGGCAGCAGGCGCCGAAGAGGGCCGCGGTCTTCCGGTGCACGATCTCGAAATAGTCGTCGATCGTGAGGTCGGCGCGGCCGTTATGCTCGAGGCCGAGGATCTCGCCTTCGATCATCCGGATCGTGACGGCCGAGAGTAGGCGGAGGATGTCGAGGCTGCCGTCGGTGAGCGCCATCGACATCGAGTGCATGAAGATGTAGTCGCCGACGAGGACCGTCAGATTGTTGCCCCAGCGATAGTTGATCGACGTGCGGCCGCGGCGGACCTCCGCCTCGTCGATGATGTCGTCGTGGACCAGCGTGGCGTTGTGGATGAACTCCACGACCGCGCCGTACACGATGTCGCGTTTCCCCTCGTAGCGCAGGAGCTGCGAGGCGAGAAGTAGCAGCGCGGGACGGAGGCGCTTGCCGCCGCCGGCGAGGATGTGGTCTCCGACGTCGCTGATGGTGCGGATTTGCGACTCGAAGTTGCGGCGCAGCTCCTCCTCGACGAGGACCAGCTTCGGGGCGACCAGCTCCAAAAGACGTTCCGCCCGGGCAAGCTGCTCGTTCACCGGGCTGGTCGATTGGGGAGCAGTCACTGTCGAAGGATAAACGAACGACTGACGCCGCTCAACCGCGGTAGTTCGTGAACTGCAGCGGGATCCCGTAATCGTTCTCTTTGATGAGGGCGATGGCTTTCTGGAGGTCGTCCTTGTTCCGGCCGGTGATGCGGACCTGATCGGCCTGAATGGACGCCTGAACCTTCAGTTTGGCGTCCTTGATCGTCTTCACGATCGCCTTCGCCTTTTCGCTCTCGATCCCCTGGACGATCTTCGCTTTCTGCCGCACGGTGCCCATCGAAGCCGCCTCGATCTTCCCGTAATCGAGCGCTTTGAGCGCGACGTGCCGCTTCACGAGCTTCGTCTCGAGGACGTCCATGACCTGCTTGAGCTTCCCTTCGTCGTCGCTGACGATCGTCAGCTCGTCGTTCGCCAGCTCGATCGAGCTCTTGCTCCCTTTGAAGTCGAAACGCTGCGCCAGCTCCTTCTGCGCCTGCTGGACGGCGTTGGCGACTTCCTGCATCTCGGTCTTCGACACGACGTCGAATGAGAAATCCTGCGGCATCGGTTCCGGCTCCTACTGCGCCCTACTGGGCGTTCACGACTTGCGTGCCCGCCGGCGGAGTGAAGTGGAACGTGTCCGCGCCGGCGCCGACGGCATGATAGCCGGAGAGCTCGAACGAGGTGCGATTCCCCTCGCGGTCTCCATAGTCGATGCGGCTGATGGTGTGGCTCGACGCGTCCGACGTGACGGTGACGTCGCGGATCATGGCGCCGCGGTCTCGCGGCTGCAGCTCCGTCACGATCGAGCCGCCGCGCCGCGTCTCTTTCACGACGAAGTAGCGGTCGCGCGCGGCCGGGTCGCCGATCAGGAGGAACGGCAGCTCGCGCTTGCGGGCGTCGTCGATGACGCCGACCGTCACCTGCTTATCCGCCGGAACGTAGAACCACGACTTGCTGCCGTCGAACACGAACAGCTTCGATTCGGGTGCGGAGTACGTCCAGCGCATCATCGGAAGCGTCCCGAAGATCACGGAGCCGCTCTCGGCCTGCGATGACTTGAAGCCTTTCGGCGTGAATCGCTGGGTGAACGAAGCTTCCTTGCCGGCGATGGCGGCTGCGGAGCGGTCGATCTCGGCGGCAAAGACGCCGGTGGTGACCAAGAGTGTGAGGGCAACGAGTGTCTTCAGAGTTTCTCCACCTCGATCGAAACGATCGCGGAGTTCACGACGAAGATCCGGTCGTTCTTGCTCCGGTCGTGCGGATAGAGGAAAAAGCCGTTCCGCTCCGGGTTGTAGTTCGCGACGCCGCGGATGATCTCGCCATCGCTGAACTCCACAGCAATTGTGCTGCCGTTCGCGGTCACCGGCCTCGGATGCGCGGCATCGTGGAGCGGGAAGAAGACGGCTTTCAAGAGCGAGAACGGCACCTCGGCTTCGCTGCCGTCGTCACGCCGGACGCGCACCAATTCGTGCGAGGCGTCGATCGGTTCGAGCGAGGCGCGCTCGGTGCGGCCGTCGCGATATCGAAGAACGACTGGTTCCATCAGAAGAGCTCGATCCCCCAGAGATCGTGAAGGTGAATGATACCTTCGACGCGGCGCTCGCCATCGACGATGAAGAGCGAGGTAATTTTCTTCGTCTCCATGATCTGCAACGCGGCCGACGCCAGCTCGTTCGCCTCGATCGTCAGCGGATTCTTTTTCATCGACTCGCCGGCCGTCTTCCGCACGATTTGCTCGTCGTGCTGAAGGAGCCGCCGCAGGTCGCCATCAGAGATCGCGCCAACGAGGCGACCGCCGTCGTCGCGGACCGCGGTGATCCCGAAGCCTTTGTTGGACATCTCGTAGATCGCGTCATGCATCAGCGTCTTCTCGTCGACGACCGGCACGTCCTGGCCGCGGTGCATGAGGTCGGCGACGCGGAGGAACCGCTTGCCGAGCTTCCCGCCCGGATGGAGGAACGCGAAGTCCTCCTCCTTGAAACCCTTTCGCACGAGCAGCGCCATCGCGAGCGCGTCGCCGAGCGCGAGAGTTGCGGTCGTGGACGCGGTCGGCGCGAGGCCGAGGGGACACGCTTCCTGGGAGATGGCGGCCGACAGGTGGTAATCGGCGTTCTTGGCGATCGTCGACGCCGGATTTCCGCTGATCGCCACGACCTCGGCGCCGACACGCTTGATGTGCGGGATGAGCCGCACCAGCTCTTCGGTCTCGCCGGAGTTGGAGATCGCGAGAACGACGTCGCCGCGCACCAGCATGCCGAGGTCGCCGTGAATCGCCTCGGTCGGATGGAGGAAGAACGAGGGAGTTCCGGTCGATGCCAGCGTCGCGCTGACCTTCTTGCAGATGATCCCCGACTTGCCGACGCCCATCGTGACGACGCGGCCGGACGTACCGTTGATCAGCTCCACGACCTCCACGAACGTGCCGTCGAGGTGGTCGATGAGGCCGACGATCGCCGCGGCCTCGACTTCGAGCACACGCCGCGCCTCGGTCAGGCTCGGATGGTCAGGAACCCGTTCAGGCTTCGCCACTGGTTGCGATGGTATCAGCGTCGCCACACGTGCGCTTTGTGCGCCTCCATCCAGACTTCCTTCACCTCGTCGCCGCGGAGCATCTTCGTGATCCAGAGGATCTGGCCGACGTGGTTCGACAGATGGACGGCGATGTTGACCACGTCTTCCATGACTGACTTGTGCATTCTCGGCTCAGGCGAGGGGTCGCCGAGGCGTTCGAGCGTAAGGCTGTCGAACGTGCGCTCCGCCTTCGCGACCATGTCGTCGAAGATCGCGAGCAGCTCGGCTTTCGGGATCGAGCGGCGCTCGGCGAATTCAGCGTCGCGGTCGCGGTTGTAGTCGATGCCGCCGAGGTTGCGGTTCAGGTAGTAATTCAACGAGCCGCTGACGTGGAGAACGATGTTGCCGATCGAGTTCGACTGCTCGTTCGGACGCCACCAGATCTGCTCCTCGTCGAGGAGGTTGAGGCAATCGCGCACCTCCACGGGCAGGACCTTCGTGATCCGGATGCGGAGCGATTCGAGGGCCTTCGTCAGCGTTTCGTCGTTCAAATCTCACCTCTTGCTTTTCGTTCCTGCGGCACGAGTGCCGCGTAGAAGACGTCGTTGATCGGTGTCGGAACATTCAGAGCGGCGCCCATGCGGACGACGGCGCCGACCTGCGCTTCGAGCTCCGAGGGACGGCCGTCCATCACGTCGCGCTGCATCGAGGCGGTCGACTCCGGGGCGAGGCCGTCGTAGCGCTTCATCGTCAGCTCGAGCGCGTCTGGTGCGAGCGTTACGCCTTTCGCGGCGGCGAGCGTCATCACTTCACGGACCGCATTCGTCGCAAGCTCCCGCGTTTCCGGGACGTTGCGCCAGACGCCGATCGGGACGCGCGTGACGGCGCCAATCGCGCTCATCGGGGTAATGAACACGAACTTGGTCCAGAGGGAGCGTTGGATGTCGGCAGGGATGTCGGCGTTGATGCCGGCGTTGCGCATCGCGAGGAGCAGGCGTTCGGCGCGCTCGCTGCGGCGGTTGTCGAGCTCTCCGAATGCGACGATCGGGTCCGACGCCGCGTGCCGGATGTGTCCCGGCGCGACGACGAAGGACACGATGGCACAGAGGCCGCCGAGGACGTTGGCGGGGCCGAGGCCGCGAATCAGATCGTCCGGCACCTCGATCCCGTTTTCCAGCGGCACGACGGCGGTTTCCGGGCCGAGGAGCGGCTTCAGCGAAGGGGCGACGGCGGCGACCTGCCAGGCTTTGACGGCGACGAGCACGGCGTCGACCGGTCCGACTTCCGATGCACTATCCGTCGCATTCACGCGCTCGAGTACGATGTCGCCGAGGATGCTGTCGACGCGAATGCCGGTGCTGCGAAGCGCGTCGAGCGTCGCGCCGCGGGCGATGAACGTGACGTCCTCG
>DASYSN010000585.1:0-3095 GCA_036003305.1 Thermoanaerobaculia bacterium | reverse complement strand
GCTGACCGCGACCGCGACGTCGAGCAGCGTCATGAACCTGGCGTGGATCGCATCGACCGACAATCTCGGCGTCACCGGCTATCAGGTGTTCCGCAACGGGACGCTGCTCGGCACCACCGCATCGCTGACCTATGGCGACAGTGGCCTGACGGCGGGGACGCAGTACAGCTACACGGTGAAGGCGTACGACGCGGCGGGGAACGTCTCCGCGGCGAGCAACACGGCGACCTCGAGCACGCTGCCGAGCGGTGTGATGACCGGCGGCGCCGACTCGATCGCGCCGACGATGCCGTCTCCGCTGACCGCGACCGCGACGAGCACGAGCGGCGTTTCGCTCGCGTGGGGCGCCTCGACCGACAACGTCGCCGTCACCGGCTACCGCATTCTCCGCAACGGCGCGTACCTCACGACCGTGACGAGCACGTCGTTCACCGACTCCGGCCTCTCCGCTTCGACGACGTACACGTACTCGGTGTCCGCCTTCGACACGGCCGGCAACCAGTCGGGTATCGCCACCGCGTCCGTGACGACGCTTTCGAGCAAGAGGCACCGCGCGTCGGCGAAGTGACGCACTGCGCAGTTTCCATTTTCGTGGCGGCCATCTTGCACTTTGTGCCGGCGGGTACAGAGATGAGAGATGACCACCTATCACTTCGACTACACACTGTCTCGATCGAGACAAACGACTGAAGACACTCGCACACCACTCGGCATCGTGCTGCAGAACGAGGCGCATGCCGGCGCCTACTATTACGACCTCCGGACGCGTAAGCCGGTCGCGGCGCGCCTGAAGCGGGCGTTCGACCTGCTGTTCGCGACCGCGGTGATCACGCTCATCGCGCCGGTTCTGCTCCTGATCATGGCGCTCATCAAACTGACGAGCCCGGGCCCGATCATCTTCCGGCAGCGCCGGATCGGGTTCCGCGGCAATCAGTTCGACATGTACAAGTTCCGGACGATGTACAACGGCGCGCATCTGAAGGAAAAAGAGCTCGCCGCGAAGGCGGGCGGCTCGTTCCTGAAGCTGAAGAATGATCCGCGCATCACGCCGATCGGCGGCTTCCTGCGCAAGTACAGCCTCGACGAGCTCCCGCAGCTCTTCAACGTCCTGGAAGGGACCATGAGCGTGGTCGGCCCGCGTCCGCTGCTCGTCTCCGACCTCGACAAGCTGCCGCGGCGCAGTCCGCTCAGCCGTTTCTCGATGCCGCCCGGCATCACGGGCCTCTGGCAGGTGAGCGGGCGAAGCGATTGCAGTGAGCTGAAGCGCATGCAGCTCGACCGGCAGTACGTCTACCGCTGGAGCCTCGCGCTCGACTTCGAGATTCTGCTGCGAACGATTGAAGTGGTCTTTACAGGACGCGGCGCGGTTTGAAACGACGACAGACGAATACTCCTGACGCGACTCCCTTGACGCTGGCACCCGACGACGTAGGGCGGGCTTCAGCTCGCCCGGGACGGGCGAAAGCCCGTCCTACGTCGGAGCAGTTGATCCGCATCGCACGCGCGCGTTGGAAATTGATCGCGATGACAGTTGTGGCGGCGCTCGTTATCGCCGCGATCCTCGCGGCGGCGCTTCCGAAGCGATACCGCGCGACGGCGGTCGGCGTCGTGGCGCCGCTGGCCAACACGTTGACGCCGTCCGAGGCGTTCCATGGGGTCGAGGCGCTCGACCGGAGGAGCGTCGTCGCGACGGTGGCGGCGCTGCCGTCGACCGCGTGGTCGCAACACCGCGACTACGACATCAACACGGCAGTCCTTCCGAATACGAACCTCGTCCGGATCGACGTCGACGCGAACTCGCCGGAGATGGCCGCGAGCGTGGCGAACACGACGCTCAACGAGCTCGGCGCGCAGACGACGTCGATGTTCAAGTACTACGGCGTCACGCCGGTGACGCGGGCCATCCCGCCATCCGCCCCTGCGTCGCCCCACCGCTCGCGCATCCTCGGCGCGGGGCTGGTGCTCGGACTCGTCATGGGACTCTTCCTCGCGGCTGCGATGGCGTACCTGTTCGATGCGCGATGAACACCGTGACGGTCCCGCGGTCGGCGCTGACGGTTGGATTTCCCATCCTCATCGCGATCGCGTACACGAACGTCTCTGACGTCCTGCTCCGGCTCTTCGGCATCCCTTCGATTCTCCAGATGGCGGTGGTCCTCCTCGCGATCGTGGTGTTTCTGGCGCGCGAGGAGCTGCAGCCGCTCGAAGTCGTTCTCCACCCGCTCACGATCGCCATGGCCGTCTATTGCGCGCTGCTGTTCGTCAGCAGCGCATGGGCCGACGATCTTTCGGCGGCGGACTTTCGGGTCAGCGAGGCGGTCAAAGGGCTGATCATCATGATCGCCGGCGGCGCGCTGATGTCGTCGTGGCGGCGCGTCCGCATCGCCGCGGCGACGCTCACGCTCGTGGCCGCATCGCTGGCCGCGATCTCGGTCTTTCAGATCGCGACGCATTCGACGAATCAGCTCGGCGGCCTCGCGCAGATCCAAACGGGCAACCTTTACGCGGACGTGTCGCAGCCGCGCGCGGCGGGACCGGTCAGCGACCCGAATTTCTACGGCCAGATCCTCTTGATGACGCTGCCGATTGCGGTGGCGCTTGCGGCATCGCGCCGGCGCTACCTGTTCGCGTTCGTCGCGGTCGTGATCCTCGCGGGCGTGCTCGTCACCTATTCGCGCGGCGCGATGCTGTCGATCGTCGCGATGCTCGTGCTCGTGCCGTTCGTCGTACGCGTGCGAGCACACGTCGTCTGGAAAGCGGCGCTCGTGGCGGTGTTCCTGATGGCGGTGACGCCGGCGACGGTCATCCGCCGGTTCCACACGGTGACCGACATCGTCGGGACGGACAAAGGCGATCAACCCGAGGTGGAGCGCGACGCCTCGGTCGACAAACGCAAGCTGCTCCTCGGCGTCGGACTGCGCATGTTCGACGACGCGCCGCTGTTCGGCGTCGGCGCGGGCAACTTCGGCAGGCACTACGCGCACTATGCGAACGAGGTCGGATCCTCGGCGCCGCAGTACGACGATCCGGGCGACCGGCAATACCCGCACTCGCTCTACGTCGAGCTTGCGGCCGAGAACGGGCTCGCCGGTCTG
>DASYSN010000584.1:0-2379 GCA_036003305.1 Thermoanaerobaculia bacterium | reverse complement strand
TCTGAGTGTGCGTCGGAACCGAAGCGCACTGCCCGCCTCGCGAAGCTGAGCCAAAGCGTCCCAGCGCTTGGATGACTCACGCGTAGCCGGGCAGTGCGTGCCCCCTCTCTACTCTCGCCCTTCCCCATCAAAACGTACAGTCTCTCAGGGCTGAAAACGGGGTAGAGAACGGTGCGGGAGCACCTATAAGGATGACAGAGGCTGATCGGCCCTCGCTAGTTTCCCGCGACCGGCTCTTTCGGTGGGGCGAGGCGGGCTTCGTATTTGGTGGAGTTCTCGTAGACGTCGATCTTCCTGATCTCGATGTTTGCGAGTGGCGTTCCGTGGGCGTCGGTGGGAGCTTTTCCGATGATGCGGATGACGTCGGCGCCGGTGCCGACCGAGGCGAGGGGGGTGCAGTGCTCGTCCTGTTCGCTCGAGGGGCCGAGGGCGATGTTGAACGTGAGCGTGTTCTCGCTGCACACCGTCAGCATCGCGGCGACGACCTTCTGTTTGTGCTCGGGGACGTATGGGATTGCGGCGGCCTTTTGCACGTCGCTCAGCGGCTTGGTCTGGACCTCGGCGCGGACGAACGGCTGGACGCGCGCGATATGCGCGTGGTCGAACGCGCCGACGCGCGCGAGGTGGACGAAGTTGCGGACGGCGTTCGGTGACGCGTCGTGCAGGAGTTGCACCTCGAAGTCGCCGGCGTTCGTCCGGACGACGACGATCGTGTCGCGGTTCGCGTCGAGGTAGTTCTCCGCGCGCCGCGTGAGCGTTACCTCGTCGGGCTTGACGAACTCGGGGTCTTCGAGCGCCAGGAACGCCGAGGCCATCGAGTCGGCGTTCTGCTGCGTCGGATTGTCGTAGACGCTGATCAGCTCGTACTTGTGGTCCCTGTACATCGGGACGCCCTTCTCGCTGGCGAACGTCTCGACCTTGTCGAGCCCGATCTTGTCCTTCGAGCCGGTCGCCTTCACCTCGAAGATCGTCTGCCCCGTGGTCGTGTCGCGGATCGCGAGCGACTGTGCGAACGGGTGGAGGTGCGCGGCGGCCCAGTGCAGCGACGAGTTCATCGGAAGTGCCATGAACCAGGTGATGTCGCTGTGGTTGACCTGATGTCCCGGCGGGACGACCCAGTGGCCGGTGACCTTGTGGCCCTGCGGATCGGTGTAGTCGGAGCCGGTGCCGACAGCGTTCGGCGCGCGCGGCAGCGTGAGGCAGCTCGTCGAGTGGTCGAGCGGCTTGCCGTCGCTGCCCGTCACCTCCGCCATCGCCATATTCGGCATCGCCATGTGCGGGTTGTTGTCGAGGATCACCGTCCCCGAGGCGCCGACGTTGAAGAGCGGCTTGAGCGGCGTCTTCAGATCCGCGTCGCGGATGTACGAGATCGTGACGCGGTGCCGCACCTTCATGTTGTTCGGGTGCTCAATGTTGTGGTTGAGGACCTGCGTGAAGAGGTTGAGCGGCTCGTTCGACGCGAGCGGATACGCGAAACCGTCGGGGAACTGCGCGTTCAGCATCCCTTGCGAGAGGGTGACGAGGCGCGTCTGCGTGTAGCGCTTGAGGTTGAGCATCGCGCTGTGCTTCGCCGAGTCGAGGTCGACGTTGACGTGGCACATCAGCTCCGGAAGTTGCGGCGTCTGGCCGTCTTCGCCGACCATCTCCGTCTTCACGCCGACGATCCAGAGGAGCTCCGGCGGATCCTGCTGCGCGTCGATGTAGATCGACTCCGTACTCCCCGGCCCCTCCATCGACCGGTATTTCTTGTCGATGGTGTAGGTGGGCGAGAGGTAGACGTAGCTGCGGACGAGAGGAGCATCGTCGGCAGCGGCTGAGAGGGCGATGAACGCGAGCGCGAGCGAGACCGGCAGCAGCTTCCTCATGGGGTGGGTAATCATCGTTCGATTCGTGGCATTCCGGTGTCGGCATCCGGCATCCGGCATCCGGCATCCGTGATCCGTAATCCGTCATCCGTCATCCGTGATGGTCATCTTCGGATGCCGGATGCCGGATGCCGATGACGATAACCCTCTGATCACCAACATCGCGATCGTGCCGCCCACTGTATCGAGCACGACGTCCCACGGCGTGCTGGTGCGGGTCGGCGTGAACGACTGGAGGAACTCGTCGGTGCTCGCGACGCACACGGTGATCGCAAGCGCAATCAGTGCCCAGCGGAGCGCGAACCCGCCGCGTCGCTCGCGGACGGCGCGAAAGGAGAGCGAGGTCAGGATGCCGTACTCGGTCAGGTGCGCCGACTTGCGGATTGCGACGTTGAGGATCCCGACTGTTCGTTCGGAGCCGTGGATGCCGAGGGCGCCGAGGAGAGTCGAGACCCAGCCGGAAGTGTGCGGGGCATCGAACGTTCGACCGGTGGCCTGAATGATGATCGCCGCC
>DASYSN010000583.1:0-8427 GCA_036003305.1 Thermoanaerobaculia bacterium | reverse complement strand
CCGCGCGTCGTGGCGGACGGCAGGTCGCGCATGGCGTTGGCGAAGCCGAGGGCGGCGGTGCCGTCGCGGCCGTCGAGCTGGCCGGAGACGATCGCGCCGGCCCAGCCGCCGACGCCGGAGAGGACGCTGACGTACTGCTTGCCGTCGGGACCGCGGAACGTGACCGGTTGGCCGATGACGCCGCTGCCGGTCTTGAACTGCCAGAGCAGTTGGCCGGTTCGCGCGTCGACGGCCTTGAACCACCCTTCCATCGTCCCGTAGAAGACGACGTTGCCGGCGGTCGCCAGCGCGCCGCTCCAGACGGGGAAGTTCTCCTTGATGCTCCAGACCTTGCGCGCGTGGATCGGGTCCCACGCGTCGAACTCGCCGCGATAGCCGCCGGGGCCGGGATACATCTTCACGTTCGCGCCGACGTACGGCGTCCCTTCGATGTAATTCGCGGAGACGCCCTCCTCGTCTTCGCATAGGTTCGCATGCGGGATGTAGAGCATCCCGGTGACCGGCGACCATGCGCTCGGCTCCCAGTCCTTCGCGCCGGGAGCGGGAGGGCAGATGTCGCGGACGACGCGGCCGTATCCCGGCGCTTTTCCGTCGACCGGCATGAGGCGGCCGGTCTTCAGGTCGACGCCTTTCGAGATCGTGTTGTATGCGAACGGCGCGACGGAGAGGACCTGCCCGTTCGTCCGGTCCATGACGTAGACGTACCCGTTGCGGTCGGGGCGAACGAGGACAGGGCGCGTCTTGCCGTCGATCGGGAGGTCGAGGAGGACGTTCTCGTTGATGCCGTCGTGGTCGTAAAGGTCATGCGGCGAGAGCTGGTAGAACCACACCGCCTCGCCGGTGTCAGGCTTGCGGGCGAAGATGCCGCACGTCCACTTGTTGTCGCCCGGCCGAGCTTCCGGGTTCCACGGTCCGGGGTTCGCGGTGCCGTAGTAGACGAGGTCGAGCTGGGGGTCGTAGGAGATCCAGCCCCAGACCGTACCTCCGCCGATCTTCCACGCGCCGGGAGGCCACGACTTCACGCCGAGGTCGGGGCCCTGGTCGGTGGCGTAGAAGGGGTGGAAGCTCGGGCCGATGAGGCAGTCTTTGTCGGGCCCGGTGCTGTAGGCGCGCCAGACGAGCTTCCCGGATTCGGTGTCGAGCGCCGTGAGCCAGCCGCGGATGCCGAACTCGCCGCCGCTGTTGCCGACGAGGACCTTGTTCCTGATGACGAGCGGCGCCATCGTGATCGACTCGCCACGGTCGGGATCGGCGAGCTGCGTCGTCCAGACCTCCTGCCCGTTATCCGCGTTGACCGCGCAGGTGCGGCCGTCGAGCGTGTTGAAGAAGATTTTCCCGTTCGCGTAGGCGCAGCCGCGATTGACCCAGTCGCAGCAGGCGACCCCTTTCGCCGAGTTGTTCGGCTGCTTCGGCTTGTAAGTCCACTTGGCCGGCGCGCCGGGTTTGGTGAGGTCGAGCGCGTACAGCGTGTTGGGGAAGGGCGAGACGACGTACATCGTGTTGTCGACGATGAGCGGCGCCGCCTCCTCGCCGCGGTCGTTCGCCATGGAGAACGTCCAGGCGACCTTCAGGTTCGCGACGTTGCCGGTGTTGATCTGGTTGAGCGCGGAGAAGCGGGTGGAGGCGTAGTTCTTCGCCGGCATGACCCACTGGCCGTCGTCGTTCTGCAGCGAGGCGAGATTCGTCTCGACTCTCGGGGCGGGGGAGAGCTTGTCGAGGTAGGGAAAGGTCTTCTGGTTGACGCCGTGTTTCGCGCGGCAGGCGAGGGCGAGTGCGAAAAGGAGGGTTGTTTTGGCTCCCAATCGTCGGGTCTGCACGCTTTGCGCGCTGTGCGAAACGTGCGCCAAATACGGTGGGTGGTAGGGATTTTGCTTCTGCGCGAGCCGTGGCTTCAGACAAGGGGCGTGTGCTCGTAGTAGACGACGAGGCGGCTATCCGTGCGCTGGTCGCCAAGATCATCGAGCGGGCGGGGTATTCGGTCGAAACGGCCCGCGATGGCCGCGAGGCGATCGAGATGTTGCAGACGAGCGAGTTCGACGTCCTCGTGATCGACCTGATGATGCCCAACGTCGACGGCTACGGCGTCGTCGACTTCCTGCGCGAGCGCGGCGGACCGCAGCCGGCCGTCATCCTCGTCACCGCCGCCGACTCCGCCGCCGTCCGAAAGCTGGATGGCGCGTTCGTCCACTCCGTCCTCCGCAAACCGTTCGACATCGACGTCCTGGCGGACCTCATCAGCGCAGCGGCCCAGACGATCCGCCGCGAGCATCAGGGCGGCGAGGTCGTTCCGTTTCCGGAGCGCGAAGTTTGCTGAGTTCCGTGGCTCGCGAATTGCTTCGTCGGCTATTGCATTAGCTGCAATTCAAATCCGCTGAGCCACGGAGGAAGCGCTTGCAATACACGATTGAGGCGCGAGAGCTCACGAGCGAGTCGAGGCAGCACCCACCCGCAAACGACGGTACGCGGAGAGTGACGCTGGAAGCGCGTGATGAAGGGGATGCAATCTCTCAGTTCGTACTGCGCAACGAATCGGAACTGGTCAGTTTCCAGCCGCTGCGCGGGCGGGAGTCGATCGCCACGGTGAAGAAGAACGACAGTGTTTACCTGGTACGGGTTTACGCCGACTGAAACCGGATGTATTTTGTAGATCGTGTCCAGAGTCGATGCCCCCGGAAGGCGTTGGAGCGCTCTGGTCGTCGATGATGACCCCGGCATTCAGGGGCTCTTCACGACTCTCCTAGCGCGGAACGGCTTCTCCGTCGATTGCGCACCCAACGGCCGCCAGGCGTTCGAGTACCTCCGCCGCGGCTCGTACGCGGTGATCCTCCTCGATCTGATGATGCCGGAAGTCAACGGCTTCGAGCTGATCGAGCGCATCGAGCGCACCTCTCCCGCGCTCCTCGGCCGCGTCATCGTCATGACCGGCGCCTCGCAGCGGATACTCGAGGACTTCCACCCCTCGCGAATCTGGGGCCTCATCCGCAAGCCGTTCGACATCGACGATTTTCTCAACAGCGTCGTGGCGTGCGCGCAGGGAGAGGCGAAGAGCTCGGAGCTAAGGGCTTAGTGCTTAGAGCTTAGGAGTTACCTCTGAACAACTCCGTCATCCTGTGAGCCTGTGAAAAAATCGGCAGTGTCAGCCGCGGAGCGGCGAAATCTCGGTGGCCCAAGGCGTCAGCCTTGGGACCTGTGTTCGTTCAATAGGCCAGCCGCGGAGCGGCGACATATCTCCACGCCGATGTCGCCGCTCCGCGGCTCGCTCGAATGGAAAGGTCATTTCCCAAGGCTTACGCCTTGGGCTACCGAGATCTCGCCGCTCCGCGGCTCACCCTATCCGCGATTTCTTCACAACCTCTGAGTCGGCGTAGCGCGGCGAAGGATCCGGATGCGCCGCTCGAGCCACGTGCCGCGAATTCGGAGATCCTTCGCCGTCTACGCGGCTCACGCGGGCTCATGTCCCGTGTACGCAAACAACCCCCGCCTGAAGGCGGGGGCTGTGGATCTTTAGCCGCCTACGGCGGCTTTAAGACTCAAGGTGGCGGAGCGGCGGAGCCGCGTAGCGCACCGAAGGATCCAGTGCTGAAACGAGTCATGCGTTCCAGCTAGCCATAGCTAGGACGCGCTTCTCGTTTCAGCACCGGGTCCTTCGCCGTCTACGCGACTCAGGATGACGGATTAGTGCTTGGGAGAACTAAGCACTAACCACTAAGCCCTAAGCACTTGTTAGACTGCGCGGCGCATGAGCGCCGTGTATGCGCTGTCCGCGTTTCTGATGACGCTCGCCGGAGGGGCGTTCGCGTTCCGGTACCGGCGGTATCTCGAATACATCATGGCGTTCTCGGCGGGGCTGCTGATCGGCGTCGCCTTTCTCGATCTGATCCCGGAGGTCGTCAGCGTGGCGGTCGAGCGGCACCTCGACGTGCGGCAGCTCATGATCACGCTCGTCTGCGGCTTCCTCGCCATCTTCCTGCTCGAGAAGCTGACGATCATTCACAGCGAGAAGGCGCACGACGCGCCGGGGCATCACCACCACGTCGGCGTCGTCGGCGCGGCAGGGCTCTCGTTTCACAGCTTCCTCGACGGACTGGCGATCGGCGTCGGATTTCAGGCCGGTTTCAAGGTCGGCGTGATCGTGCTGCTCGCCGTCGTCGCGCACGACTTCGCCGACGGACTGAACACCGTCACGTTCATGCTCGCCGCCCGCAACAGCGTCTGGCGCACCGGGACGCTGCTCGTGATCGACGCTGTGGCACCCGTGGTCGGCGCGCTGATCGCGAGCTTCATCGTGATCGATCCGCGCGTCATCGCGTTCCAGCTCGCCTTCTTCGCCGGCTTTCTCCTCTACCTCGGCGCCAGCGATCTGCTCCCGCACGTACACCTCCGTCCGCGCGCCGCTCTCGTGGCATCGACGGTCGGAGGTCTGTTTACGTCGGGTCTGCTGGTGTGGGCCGTTGTAGGGGCGAGCTCTTAACTCGCCCTGGGCTGGCTAAGAGCCAGCCCCTACAGCGTCGGGGAACGGGTTCACCTTGTTCGGAATCGGCTTGAGGCTCTTGAGGTAGTCGTAGATCGCGCCGAGGTCGTCTTCGCTCATGCGGGAGAACGAGAGCCACGGCATGATGGTGTTGCGGCCGGGCTGCGCGGCGGGCGCGTTTATCGCGTTCATCGCTTCGAACGCCTTGAAGCGGCCGATGAACTCTTCGCGCGTGGCGCGGCCGAGGTACGACGTCGCGTGGGGCGTGAGGTTCGGCGTAAAGTTGCGGCCCCACGGTCCGATCATCTGCCAGCCGCCGGAGAGCATCTTCGCTTCGATCAGGTTGTTCTTGTCGTCATGCGGCGAGTGGCACTCGATGCAGCCGCCGATGCGGACGAGATAGCCGCCGTACGCGATGTGGTCCTTCTTCGGATCTGGCGCGCTGACCGGACCGGTGAGCGGCTGCGGCGCGAATTTGACGAAGAGGTTGACCGGGAAGTCGATGTGCTTCATCGGCACGCCGCGGTGGACCGGCTTGAGCGTCCGGAGATAGACGACGACCGACTTCGCGTCTTCGTCGCTCATGTAGCGGAAGTGCTTGTACGGCATCATCGGGAAGAGCGCGTCGCCGTTGCGGTCGACGCCTTCGCGGAAGGCGCGGAGGATCTCGCCGTCGGTCCACTTGCCGAGGCCGAAGTCGGCGTCGGAGGTGATGTTCTGCGCCGCCACGACTCCGGGGAACCCGAGCTTTTTATCGAATACGAACCCGCCTTCGCCTTCGCTGCCCGGCTTCACCGGGAAGCCGAACTTCACGACGTGATCGGAGTGGCATCCGAGGCAGTCGGAGACGTGCTCCACGAGGTACTCGCCGCGGGCGAGGCGGGCGGGAGTCGCTTCGATTTTTTCCGCGGAAGCGGCGCGCGAAGCGGGCTTGCGGACCGACAGCCAGGAAACGACGCCGATCACGAACGCAACGATGACTAGCGCAAGACCGCCTACGATCTTGAGGAACGTCTTCATGTGTGGGCTCTCTCCGTTGGAACGATGTTGTGTCGAAAAGGATCGCATGTTTTCGCGGCGAACGAAAGCATGCGCATCCGTGTTTCCATACGGCGATGGCGACATTTCGGATCCCGTTGCCCGGCGACTATTCGCCGAGGTACGCGCTGCGGTACATGTCGCGCGATCCGGAGAGCGTGAGCGAGCGCGGCGATACACGGTCGTTCGCGAAGGCGTTGCTGATCGATGGGAAGCCTTCCGTCGTACGCGTCGATTTCGCCGACAGTCGGGCGCGGGTCTCCTGCGATGCCCGGCGCTCCGCGGTCGAACCGACGGTCCTGCGGCTCCTCGGCCTGCCGTTCGATCCTGCACCGTTCGAGGCGAAGCACCGGCGGCTGGTCGGTCCGCGCCGCGGGATGCGCGTCCCGCAGACAGCGACCGTGTTCGAGTCGATCGTCTGGGCGATCTGCGGCCAGCAGGTGAATCTCGCGTTCGCGTTCAAGCTGCGGCGGGCGGTCATCGAGCTGGCGGGGAAGCGCGTTGACAGCATGCACGCGCACCCCGATCCGGCCGCCGTCGCCAGGCTCGACTATGACGACCTCACGCGGCGCCAGTTCTCGCGGCGCAAGGCGGAGTACCTGATCGACGTCGCGCGAAGCGGGATGGATTTCGAAGGGAGATGGGAGAGCGGAGATGGGAGCAGGGAGCGGGGCGTCTTGGTCTCCCAGCTCCCTTCTCCCATCTCCCCTCTCCTATCTCCCGACTCCCTCCTCGCCATCCGCGGCTTCGGCATCTGGTCCGTCAACTACGTCCTGATGCGCCGCTGTCGCCGACTGCGTCCCGGTCGGCGACAGCGGATTGACTTCGTCGCTGCAGGAGTTCTACAGACTCGAAACGCGTCCCGACGCCGAGAAGACGCTGGCGCTGATGAAGCGTTTTGCGCCATACCGTAGCCTTGCGACCTTTCACTTCTGGATGAGGAAATCAGATGCCGGTTTTTGAGAGCCCGGTGGGACCGCTGACGATCCGCGTGAATGACGACGGCGCGCTGGAGGAGATCCGGTTTGGAGCACCCGGCATCCGGCATCCGGCATCCGAAGAGCAATCCCGGATGCCGGATGCCGGGTGCCGAATTGTCATCGAGCAACTGAACGAGTACTTCGCCGGAACGCGGCGCGAGTTCGACCTTCCGCTCGCGCCGCGCGGCACCGCGTTCCAGCTCGCCTGCTGGAACGAGCTGCAGCGGATTGCGTACGGCACGACGATCAGCTACTCCGAGCTGGCGCGGCGCATCGCGAAGCCGAACGCCGTCCGCGCGGTCGGCGCGGCGAACGGCGCGAATCCGATCCCGATCATCATTCCGTGTCACCGCGTCATCGGCGCGAACGGCACGCTCACCGGCTACGGCGGCGGACTGCACATCAAACGCGCGCTTCTCGCCCTCGAACAGCCGCAACGCACGCTCCTGGAGACCGCCTGATGCTCGCCCTTCTTCTCGCGACGACCCTCGCAGCCAAGGTTCAAACGCAGTACGACACCGCGCACGCCAAACAGCTCGTCCCGATGCTGCAGGAGGTGCTGCACTTCAGGACCTACGAGCACAACGACGAAGCGCAGCCGCAGCAGAAAGAGTGGGTGATGCACACCGCGCAGTCGCTCGGCCTCGAGGCGCACGACGCCGGCCGCGTGACCGAGATCGACCTGCCGGCCTCCGATGCGAACGCGCCGGTGCTCGGCCTCGTCGTGCACGGCGACGTGCAGCCGGTCGACGAAGACGCCTGGACGTTCCCGCCGTTTGCCGGCAAGGCGGACGATCAGTTCGTCTACGGCCGCGGCGCCGCCGACGACAAGGGGCCGCTCGTCCAGGCGCTGCTCGCGATGGCGTCGCTGCGGGAGAGCGGTGTGCCGCGGACGCACACGGTGCGGCTGCTGGTCGGCAGCGACGAGGAGTCGACGAACCTCGATATTGCGGACTACCTGAAGACGCACAAACCGCCCGACTACTCGCTGGTGCTCGATTCCGAGTTCCCGGTCGTCGTCGGCGAGAAGGCGTGGAACTCGCTGACGGTCACGACGCCGCTCGCGGAGCGGGGGAGCAACAAGTTCCAGTACCACGTCGCGAAGCTCGACGCCGGCCTCGCGACGAGTATCGTCCCCGACTACGCGAAGATCGACCTCGCCTGGAACGGCGAAGGCGCCAACTGGGATCCGCTCATCGCGAAGCTGAAGTCGGTGAAGCTGCCGGAAGGAACCTGCCTCGCCGCGAATGTCTCGAAGGGAGTGCTGCATGTGGCGGTGTACGGCAAGTCGGCGCATGCGGGCGTGAACATCACCGGCGGACGCAATGCGCTCGTCGCGCTCGCGATCGCGATGAACGGCCTGCTGCCCGAAGGCGGCGCAAACGATCTCCTCACCTTCGCCCGCACCGCAGGCTCGGACCTCTACGGCTCCGGCCTCGGCATCACGGACAGCGATCCGGTGTGGGGGCGTTACGCGGTGAACGTGGCGACCATCAAGCTCGCCGACGATCCGAAGCAGTCAACGCTGACGATCAACGTCCGCAGCACGCCCCCTCGTACGGGCGCACAGCTCCAGCAGTACCTCGCCGATTTCGTGAAGACGTTCAACGCGAAGCACGGTTCGTCGCTCGTCGCCGGCGGTTTCTACGGCGATACGGTGCTCGGCTTCGACCGGCACTCGAAGATGGTGACGCGCCTGCTGAACGACTACGCGACGGCGACGGGTGCACCCGCGAAGCCGGCGATCTCCGGCGGCGGGACGTACGCGAAACGCCTCCCGAACGCAATCGCCTTCGGCATGTGGTTCCCCGGCAAGCCGTATCCGGGACACGACGTCGACGAGAAGGTGCCGATCGCTGATCTCGAGCGCGGCGAGAAGGTGCTCATCTACACGCTCACCGACATTGCGACCGGGCCGAAGATGGAGAATGCGTTCGG
>DASYSN010000582.1:0-1633 GCA_036003305.1 Thermoanaerobaculia bacterium | reverse complement strand
TGGGCGCGCGGCGGCAGCGGCGGCGAGAAGGACTACCTCCGTTTCCGGACGCTCCGCGGCTTCGAGAAATGGCTGCGCGCCACCCGCGGTTAAGCTGACCGCATGTTCGACAACCTTCAGGACAAGATGGATCGCGTCTTCAAGACGCTGCGCGGCGAGGGGTCGCTCAATGAGTGGCACATCGACAACGCGCTGAAAGAGATCCGCGTCGCGCTGCTCGAGGCCGACGTCCACTTCAAAGTCGTCAAAGACTTCACGAATCGCGTCCGCGAGAAGGCGGTCGGCGCCGAGGTGCTGACGGCGTTCTCGCCGGCACAGCAGGTCACCAAGGTCGTCCGCGACGAGTTGCAGACGCTCCTCGGCGGCAACGAAGTCGGCCTCGCGCTCATCGGCTCGCCGGCCGTGGTCATGATGGTCGGACTGCAGGGCTCCGGTAAGACGACGACCTCGGGGAAGCTCGCGCTGCACCTGAAGTCGCGCGGCAAGCGGCCGATGCTCGTTCCATGCGACGTCTACCGCCCCGCCGCGATCGATCAGCTCCGGATCGTGGCGAAGAACGTCGGCGTACCGTTTTACGAGATCGGCGAGAACCGCAAGCCGATCGACATCGCCCGGAACGCGATCGCCGAGGCGAAGACGCTGCTCAATGACGTCGTCATCCTCGATACCGCGGGCCGGCTTCACATCGACGACGAGCTGATGCAGGAGCTCGACTCGATCAAGCGCGACACGCGGCCGAGCGAGATTCTCTTCGTCGCCGACGCGATGACCGGCCAGGACGCGGTCAAGTCGGCAAAAGAGTTCGATGACCGCCTCGGCGTCACCGGCATCGTCCTGACGAAGCTCGACGGCGATGCCCGCGGCGGCGCGGCGCTGTCGATCAAAGGCGTCGTGAATCGCCCGATCAAGCTCGTCGGCGTCGGCGAAAAGTACGCCGATCTCGACGTCTTCCATCCAGACCGGATGGCGTCGCGCATCCTCGGCATGGGCGACGTGCTGTCGCTCATCGAGAAGGTCGAGACGGAGATCGACCAGAAGGAAGCGGCCAAGCTCGCCCAGCGGGTCGCGAAGGACAAGTTCACGCTCGAGGACCTCCGTTCGCAGCTCCAGCAGGTCAAAAAGATGGGGCCGCTGTCGCAGGTGGTCTCGATGCTCCCCGGCGCCGGCAAGATCAACGAGGGGGACGTCGACGAGAACGCGATCGTACGGATGCAGGCGATCCTCGACTCGATGACGAAGAAGGAGCGGGCGTTCCCGCAGATCATCGACGGGAAGCGGAAACGGCGGATCGCGAAGGGCTCCGGGACGACGGTCCAGGAGATCAACCGGCTGCTGAAGCAGTATCTGCAGATGAAGAAGATGATGCGGACGTTCTCGAAAGGCTTCGGGGCGCGGAAGTTCGGGAAGATGATGAAGGGGATGCCGCCGGAATTCTTCGGCTAGTTCTTGTGGTTTGCGCGCCCGGTCCGGTAGCATTGCGGGCCCAATAAGTTAGGAGCCATTCTCGAATGTTGAAGATTCGCCTCCGGCGCGGTGGCGCCACGCACGCGCCGTTCTACCGCATCGTCGTCTCGGACTCTCAGAAGACGCCGAGCGCGTCGACGGTCGAGCAGATCGGGCATTACGACCCGAA
>DASYSN010000581.1:0-2524 GCA_036003305.1 Thermoanaerobaculia bacterium | reverse complement strand
GAAGCGAGTGTGCAGCCTCGGCGGCGGCGCGAATCCGGTCCGTGGCCTCGCCCAATTCATAGATCGGATCGTCCGGCCGCTTCGTCGAATCCTCGATGGAGCCGCCGACGAGGCCCGCCTCCGCGCCGAGACGGATCGTCTCCGCGACGGTTTCGGGATCATCGCCGAATCCATGCTCCAGATCGGCGCTGACCGGAAGCGGGGTCGCCGTCGCGATCGCCGCGACGTGCGCCATCATCTGCTCGCGGCTGATCGTGTTGTCGCGCTGTCCGACCGTGAACGCGTAGCCGGCGCTGGTCGTCGCCAGCGCCTCGTACCCAAGATACGCGAGGATTCGTGCGGTTCCGGCGTCGTACGGGTTCGGAATGATGAACGCGCTTTCGCGCTGATGAAGCGCGCGAAACGCGATGCCCTTTTCCAGTTGGTTCATTTGAGCTCCACGACGAGGAAGTGCAAGGTTGTGTCGCCGATGTTTTCGATCCAGTGCGTCTGCGGATCACGCCAGAGAACGTCGCCGGTCTTGAGCTCGGCCTCGACCACTCTTCCGTCGGCGAAGTGATTGCGGATCTTACCGCCCGCGATGACGTACGTGACGAACGCCGGGTGCGAGTGGATCTTCTCCTTGTCGCCCGGTTTCATGATTCCTTCGATCGCCCGTACTCGGGCGTTTTCGAGCTTCACGTGCTCCATCGCCGCGTTCACCACCGCCGTATCCATCGATTGCGCAGTCACGTTGATGTTCGTCATGCCGTCAGCGTAGCGCTCGAATAGTTGTGATAGCGTCGAAATATGCTTGCAGACGCCGCCATCGCGCCGGTCGCTGAAGTCCTCGCCGATCCCGTTCGCGTGGCGATGTTGATGGCGCTGTCGGATGGCCGCGAAGTTCCGGCCGGCGAATTGGCGCTGGCTGCCGGTGTTACGCCGCCGACGGCGAGCGCACACCTCGCGAAGCTCTCGACGGCCGGGTTCATCGGCGTACGGCGGCAAGGGCGTCACCGCTTCTACCGGCTCGTCCGGCCGGAGCTGGTGCAGGCGATGGAAGCGTTGGCCGTTCTCGCGCCGGAGGGAACGCCGCGAACGCATCGTCAGGCGCGCATCGGCCGCGCCGTTCGCGCCGCGAGAACGTGCTACGACCACCTCGCCGGCCAGCTCGGTGTCAGTCTCACGCGCGCTCTCCTCGACCGCGGAGCGCTGCATCAATATGGGCAGCAGTTCGAGGTCACGCGCGCCGGATCGGATCTCTTCGAGCAATTCGGCATCGACCTCGAAGAGGTACGCGCGAAACGCCGCGGTTTCGCAACGGCCTGCCTCGACTGGAGCGAGCGCGTTCCGCACATCGCCGGGTCCCTCGGCGCCGCACTGCTGACCGTCCTGTTCGACCGCGGCTGGATCGAGCGGACGCGCGACAGCCGCGCCGTCACGGTCACCCTCGCCGGCCGCCGCGGATTCGAGCGAACGTTCGGGATGAAAGCCTGAAGTCGTAACGATTACAATCCGCCCGCCATGAAGCTCGACAAGAAAGAACTCACCCGCTGGGCTGCGTCGCACCGCGACGATTTCGAGGCGACCTTGAAGGAGTTCGTCGAGACGCCGTCCGTCTCCTCCGAACCCGAGCGCGCGGGCGACATCCGCCGCGCCGCCGACCTCGCCGCCGGCAAGATTCGCGAATTCGGCGGTGAGGCGAGCGTCCTCGAGACGGCGGGGAATCCGCTCGTCCACGGCTGCTTCAACCTCGATAAGAACGCGCCGACCGTCACCGTCTACAACCACCTCGACGTGCAGCCGGCGTCGCAGGAGACCGAGCCGTGGAAGACCGACCCGTTCGTCTTCACCAAAGACGGCGACCGCTACTTCGGCCGCGGCACCACCGACGACAAGGGTCCGGCCCTGACCGCCCTCTGGGGCGTCCGCGCCGCGCGTGAAGCGGGCGTCCGCGCGAACATGCACGTGCTGTGGGAGCTCGAAGAGGAGATCGGCTCGCCGAACTTCGACAGCGGCATCAAGGAACACGCGAAGAAGCTCGCCACGAATCACATCGTCGTCAGCGACACCATCTGGGTCTCGCGCCAGCGCCCCGCCTGTCCGGCCGGCCTTCGCGGCCTCCAGGGATTCGAGCTGACGCTGAAGACCGGCGAGACCGACCAGCACTCCGGCACCACCGGCGGCGCCGCGCGCAATCCGCTCGGCGAGCTGATGCAGCTCGTCTCCGAGATGTACGACGCGAAGACGGGGAAGGTGAAGATCAAAGGTTTCTACGACGACGTCGTGCCGCCTTCGAAGCGCGAGCTCGAAGACTTCCGAAACTCCGGCTTCACGATCAAGCAGTTCAAGAAGGACCACCTCTTCAAGTCGATCCGTACCGAAGATCCGGTCGATGTGATGAAGCGCATCTGGGCGTGGCCGACGTTCGAGGTGCACGGGCTGGTCGGCGGCTACACCGGACCGGGGATCAAGACCGTCATCCCGCCGGATGCGACCGTGAAGATCTCCTGCCGCCTCATCCCGAACCAGGATCCGAAGAAGA
>DASYSN010000580.1:0-1671 GCA_036003305.1 Thermoanaerobaculia bacterium | reverse complement strand
GGTGTCGCGGTGTTGCGGCGCATGAACCGGGAGCGATGCTACACATTGTGGAGTCGTTCCGCGAATGCTCTCGGGGATTCCGCTGTTTTCTTGACCGGCATCTGACCGCCCCGTACACTCGCCTCACCACACGAATGCCCGTCGATCGTCCTCTTCCGCGCCCGCTTTTCGGCGACCTTCTTTGGACGAAATGAATGAAGGAGCAGGGCCATGGCCATCATCCCCACTGACAAGTTGAAAGCCGCCGAAACCGCGCTGACGCAGATCGAGCGCCAGTTCGGAAAGGGCTCGATCATGCGCCTCGGCGCGAAGGAGTTCCTCCCGATCAGCGCGATCTCGAGCGGCTCGATCGGCGTCGACGCCGCCCTCGGTGTCGGCGGCGTCCCGCGCGGCCGCATCGTCGAGATCTTCGGTCCCGAATCGTCGGGCAAGACCACACTCTCGCTGCATATCATCGCGGAGGCGCAGAAAACCGGCGGTCTCGCGGCGTTCATCGACGCCGAGCACGCGCTGGACGCCGAGTACGCCAAGAAGCTCGGCGTCGACATCGACAACCTCCTCGTCTCGCAGCCGGACAGCGGCGAGCAGGCGCTCGAGATCGCCGAGATGCTCGTTCGCTCGAACGCCATCGACCTGATCGTCATCGACTCGGTCGCTGCCCTCGTACCGCGCGCGGAGCTCGAAGGCGAGATGGGTGATTCTCATGTCGGATTACAAGCACGTTTAATGTCGCAGGCTTTGCGCAAATTAACAGGCATTGTTGCGAAGTCAAAAACATGCCTGGTTTTCATCAACCAGATCCGCGAAAAGATCGGCGTCATGTTCGGCAATCCCGAGACGACGACCGGCGGCCGCGCGCTGAAGTTCTACTCGTCGGTCCGCCTCGACATCCGCCGCACCAACCAGATCAAGGAAGGCGAAGAGGTGGTCGGCTCGCGCGTGAAGGTCAAGGTCGTCAAGAACAAGTGCGCGGCGCCGTTCCGCCATGCGGAGTTCGACGTCGGCTACGGCGAAGGGATCTCGAAGACCGGCGAGCTGATCGACATCGGTCTCGAGCACAAGATCGTCGAGAAATCGGGCTCCTGGTTCTCGTACGGCGACATGCGCCTCGGACAGGGCCGCGAGAACGCGAAGCTCTTCATCCGCGACAATCCCGATCTATTCGCCGAGATCGAGGGCAAGGTTCGCCGGGCCCTCGGCATCGGCGTTCCGGAACTGACCGTCATCGAAGGCGGCGAAGCGGCCGCCGTGAAGAACGAGCGCGCCGTCCGGAAATAGTACGCGTCTCGACCAGGCGATCGCCGCCCGCTATCCCGAGCTCTCGCGCCGCAAGGCGCGGGAGCTGATCGCGGCGAAACGCGTTCTCGTCAACGAGCGACTCGTCGCCGTCGCCTCACGCGAGGTCGGCGACGCCGATCGGATCGCGATCATCGAAGGCGAGCCGCAGCTCGACATCATTCGTGAAACAGCCGAATGGGTCGCGATCAACAAACCGGCAGGCATGCCGACGCAACCGCCTCGCGATCGCGCGATGCGCTCCGCCGAGGAGTTGCTGCGCGCGAAGTATCGCGAGATCTACCTCGTGCACCGCATCGACACGCCGACGAGTGGGGTGGTGCTCTTTGCGCGGACGCGCAAAGCCGCCGCTGAGCTGTCCGAGCTGTTCGCGAC
>DASYSN010000579.1:0-8594 GCA_036003305.1 Thermoanaerobaculia bacterium | reverse complement strand
GGGAGCAAGCTCTAACCCCCGCACCGGTACAGATCTGATGTCCCATTCGGAACGTCCGCACCGCCGACAGCCGCATGGTCTTTGTTCTTACGAACGCTGACCAATGGCGACAAATTAGGATCGAGCTCGGCCATTGTCAAGAGGGTCTGCGAACTTTTTTTTCGTCCGTCGGGAGCGGAGCGCGTGATCGGGCAGATCACGGCGTGATTCGCATCCGCGCGCCGTGATCGCGAGCGGCCAGGGCGTGATGCGCAACTCCGATGGTGTACTCGCCGACGCGGATGGTGTGATCGCGGGCTGAGAGGGCGCGATGTCGAACTTCAACGACGTGATTGCGAACGGAGTGGGGCTGACGTCGAACGACGGCGGCGTGATGTCGAACGACGGCGCCGTGATGTTGAACGGAGCCGGCGTGATGTCGAGCGGCGGTAGTGTGATCGCGGACGCAGACGGCGTGATGTCGAATGAGCGGCGTGTGATTCCGTGTGATCGGGGCGTGCCGCGTGGAAATCAGTGAGCACCCGTCAGGCATCGCCGCCCAACCGTTTGCGATCGGCACTTGGCCGTCCGTAATCGCCGCCTCGCCGTGGCAGATCCCACGTCCTGCGTTCGTAAGCGCCAGCTCCGCGTTCGTAATCACGACCTGCCTATTCGTAATCACCGGCTCGCAGTTCGTAATCACCACCTCGCCGTTCGCCATCGCCACCCCGCGGTTCGCAATCACCGGCACCGCGTCGGCGAGCGGAGCCACCCCGCCAGCGATCACACGGCCGACGGCCGTGATCGCGGCTTAACCGTTCGCAGTCAAGCCATCAGTGGTTCCGATCACGGGATGACGTCCGACGGAGGTCGCATGCCAGCTGGTCGTACGCGAGGAGTTGCCCACAGCACACCGTTAAATGGGGGAGCGCGCGACTCACTCATCGCCCTCCGGCGGCTGATACGTCGCTTCCATGAGCCATGCGAACATCGCGGCGGTGAAACCCGGAATGCTCTGCTCGAGGACGGGCATACGGCGCAAAGACACCTCTGTCGCCAGCAGCCATTCGATCACGTCGTTGAAACCGACTTCCTCCCCGCCGGAGAACCCTTGATTCGCCTCCTCGACACGAAACTCGATCGCGCGGATGACGAACTCCGGCACCTCCACGGTGATCCGCCGGCGACGATTCAGCGGTTTAGCGAGCGCTGGTCCGAATACGGCGATTTGCGTCACGGCTGACCTCCGATTCGCGGGATGCGACTCATGATCTGCTCTCGCGAATCACTACCATAGTCGCTCGTCAATATAGGCCTACCATGGTCATGATGCAAGGGTGTCGCGAAGAAAAAAACGCACGCGCGACGGCGAAGTGTTCGGCTCACTCGTTCGAAAGCTTCGAAGCGAACGCGGGCTCACACAGGAAGTACTTGCCGAACGAACGGAACTGAGCGTCAGCTACATCGGATTCATCGAACGTGGAGAGAACGTTCCGACACTCACGATCGTGCTGAATCTCGCCGAGGCTCTCGACGTCGACGCCGCCGACTTGGTGCGCGAGGTTTCGCGACATCGGTAGCGCCGGCGGTGTTTGGGTTGGGGCTACGTTCTTTCGCTCAGCCGATGTGGGCCTTCACGGTCCGGCCACCCACCCGAGAAGTTGATTTTCCAGATGCGACCCCAACTTAACCTTGGCGAAGCGACCACTCCCCTTCCCACTGCCGTACTCGGGGACCGCAATCTGTGTCATGACGGATGAAACAGTCCGGGATGTCGTGAGCGGTGAAGGTCCCATCCGAGCGCAGGATCAGCTCGCACGACGGCTTCACCTCGACGCGAGCAGAGCAAGCGTGAAGCGTCAGGGCCGAGCGAAACGGTCGCTTCACGCCTCACAGGAGTGCCATGTCCGCATGAGCGACGAAAAGCGATTGTCGGAGGAGCATCGGGACGGCAAGTCACTCGATCGGTTCCGCAAGATGACCAAGGCGCTGTTTCGCGTGGACAAGCGGGATGTGCCGAAGCATCACGGCCGGACTTCGGTACTGGCAACTAATCGCTCAGGCTTTCCGACCGGACGGGCGTAAGCTCTGCCTGTCTCGGGTTCGTACACCAGCACCTCGCTTCGCTTCCACGGGTCGGTGTGTTCATAATTCCAAAATGAAATATCAAAGCAAAAGGTCAACTCCTGCCGTATTTGCCTCGCGAAGTCGTCCATTTCGGCCTCGGTGCAGGTATTGACATCCGGCTCGCCGATCTTGACGCGACGTAATCGCTCGGCCCACCGAAAGAACTCCGCGAGCCCTGTCCGCCCTGACTCCTTCTCCGGCCAAGCGCCACGACTGTAGCCTTCCCCGCAAAGCAGCGACGCCTGAACGACCGGTTCTTCGCCGTCGCGAATGCTACCCACAACAGGAAACTCGATTGTGTATCGCGGGGACACTTCGCGAATTGTCCACTCGCCATCCTTCTTTGTGCCGACAACGGCAGACTCGATAACGAGCGGGCCTGTACGGATTTCACGGACATTTCCGCGAGCGCGAAGGGTGAAGGCGTTCGGGTATGTTCCCTCCAGCGTTACGTCGAGCGCATCCGTAGCCATCACTTCCTGCCGCGCGATCCACAGAGACGGGTTTCCGGCCGTAGCGAGGTCAGTGTGGTTTACGAGTCCAAGCCCGTCGATGCGCGGAGCGTAGACGCTGTCGCAGCCGATGGTTTGCGTTTCCAAGGTTACCGCCTCTGAAAACTCCAGCCAGTAGGCTCGTTCTGTTGGCCCATATTCATCGGCATCGTCCTCGCTAGCACCACAACCAATCTCTTCAATCGAGAACGCGATATGACCTTGTGCCGACGATCGCGGCGAAAGGTTCAGCGGGAACAGAAGTTGAGGCGCTGAGGAGATCGAAAACGCGCGCAAGAGACCATCCCAGTGGTTGATAGGCGCGCCGAGAGCGCGCTTCAGCGGGCAGACTGGGTGTGGACCCACGGCTCCGTAATTCATCAGGAGCGAGGCTGAAATGCTAACCGGAACATCCCCGTCGTTCGTGATTCCTACGTCGTAGGCGATGGCGTAGCGATCGAGAGCAAATCCGTCACGGACTTTGACATCCATAATCGCACATGATGTCTTCCAGCCAATGGACCACGCTGGCTCTGGTAGGCCACCTGAGCCTTCCGCGCGCTGTGACATTAGCGCGTGAACGGAGCCAATCAGCTTACCGATCGCACCCAACTTGCTGTCGCGCTCGCTCTCTGTTCTCTTTCTGCCTATGAGGACCAGGATTAACAGTAGAGCAGTAAACGCAAACAGGGGCACGCTCGCGGAGAGGTTCTGAATATAGAAAGCGAGCGCTAAGAACATCAGCGCCAAGACGCACTCCGCTGTCCAGTGGTTGGCGACGAACCTCCAAAACCTATCCATGCGTAATTGCCGCCGCGCTCTCCGACGGGCCGATCTCGGCATCCTACTCTCCGCACCCGAAAGTAATCCTCTCTCCGCAGGTGCGTCAGGTATGTTAATGCCAGGGACCTGGGTGGCAGGGCGGCACGAGTAGCGCGCCTTCCGCCCGCCCAGGTTCCTCGCTACGCTCGGAATGACACCGTAGGTCATAGCGCTCGTACGGCTTCGATGACGGTCGTTCTTGGTCGAGCGGATCACATGAACGGCTTCCCGATTGCGAAGATGAGGGCACCGGCGAATGCGGCGATGAAGACGCTCCCGAATGCGACGATGCCGCTGATTCGCGGTAGCTTCATATGCGCTGGCGCTACGAGTTGCACCAATGCGTAGTTGACCAGCCACACAAGAACGGCGAACACCGCGGCGACGGCGCTGCCGATCGCCAGTCTCTCTCCGGCAGTCAGCCACCAATCGCGCGGGGTCATCCGAGCTGCGGCAGAGCCTCCGACAAACCAACTCGAAAGCAGGCTCGTCACGAGGAACAGGTATGCGCCGGCAACGCACTCGAGTACCACCGCGGATCCTAAGATCAGGTCACCGCGTGTCGTTTCGTGCACGCGCATCCTCCGGCCAGAATAGCAGAGGGCCGGCGCCATCCCCCCCGGCTACAATTCCCCGCGATGCTGCCGCTCGCGCTCATCGTCTCCGCCTACCTGATCGGGTCGATTCCGTTCAGCTACCTGGTGGTGCGGCTGTTCGCGGGCGCGGACATCCGGCAGCATGGGTCGCGGAACGTGGGGGCGACGAACGTGGCGCGGTCGTTTGGGAAGGCGCCGGGGATCATCGCGCTGCTGCTGGACATCGCGAAGGGATACGCGGCGGTCGAGGTGGCGCGGTGGGTGGTGGCGCGGCCGGACTGGCCGATTGCGGCGTCGATGTCCGGCGGGCCGTTGCAGTCGAAGGAGTTCTGGATCGCGCTCGCGGCGTTCATCGCCGTCCTGGCGCACATGTTTCCGGTGTGGCTGCGGTTTCACGGTGGCAAGGGCGTGGCGACCGCGACCGGGGCGTTCCTGGCGCTCGATCCGATCGTCGTCGCGGCGGCGATCATCGTTTTCGTCCTCGTCCTGATCACGACGCGCTTCGTCTCGCTCTCATCGATCCTCTCCGCGGCTTCGATTCCGATCTTCTTTCACTTCCTGGCGCACGACGCGCCGTTCTGGCGCGTGATGCTGAGCATTCCGATCGTCATCGCGGTGATCCTGAAGCACCACTCGAACATCGCACGCCTGGTGGACGGCACCGAGCGGCGGATGGGCGAGCGAAAGGACGGGCATTGAAGCTCTCAGTCATCGGCGCCGGCTCGTTCGGCACCGCGATGGCGGTCGTCGCAGCGCGCAACAACAATGAGGTCGTGCTCTGGGCGCACGACCCGAAGGTCGCCGAGGCGATCCGCGAGACGCACACGAATCCGTTCTACCTGCCGAACATCGAAGTCCCGGCGAACGTGAAGCCGACGTGCGACCTGCGCGAGGCGGCGACGTTCAGCGACGCGATCTTCATGATCGTTCCGAGCCATCACTTCCGGAACGTCCTGACGCAGATCAAACCGCTGCTGCCGGGGCCGGTGACGATCGTCTCGGGGACGAAGGGGATCGAGAACCAGACACTGGAGCGGATGTCGGAGATCTCCACGTCCGTCCTCGGCGATCAGCTCGCGTCGTTCAGCGCGCTTTCCGGACCGACGTTCGCCGTCGAGTCGGCCAAGGGCTTCCCCACCGCGGCGGTCATCGCTTCGCGCGACGTCGCGACGGCGCAGCGGATCCAGCAGGTGCTCTCGTCGCCGACGTTCCGGATGTACCACTCCGAGGACGTGGTGGGCGTCGAGCTGGCGGGGTCGCTGAAGAACGTCATCGCGATCGCGGCGGGGGTGCTCGAAGGGCTGGGACTCGGCTACAACACGACGGCGGCGCTGATCACGCGCGGGCTGCACGAGATCACGCGGCTCGGAATGGCGCTCGGCGGACGGCCCGAGACGTTTGCCGGCCTCGCCGGAATGGGCGACCTCGTCCTGACCTGCACCGGCTCGCTCTCGCGCAACCGCAGTCTCGGCGTGGCGCTGGGGCGCGGGAGAACGCTCCAGGAGATCCTCAGCGAGACGCGCGAAGTCGCCGAGG
Organism: Thermoanaerobaculia bacterium; assembly: GCA_036003305.1. Classification (GTDB taxonomy): domain Bacteria; phylum Acidobacteriota; class Thermoanaerobaculia; order Gp7-AA8; family Gp7-AA8; genus DASXHZ01. Next base: position 3,043 of record DASYSN010000579.1, on the reverse strand, counting down.
GGGTGAAGACCTCGAAGTCGGCGAAGGAGCTGGCCGAGCGGCACGGGATCGAGATGCCGATCACGACCGAGATGTACCGCGTGCTGTACGAGGGAGACTCGCCGCGCGACGCGCTGCAGCGGCTAATGACGCGCTCGCTGAAGGCGGAAGCGGCGCGGTAACTCTGGCGGTTCGCTTGCACTTCTATGAGGTTCGAGGGAGGTGCAAGATGTTGTCTCTATTGAAGAAACTCCTCATGTTCCGCATCGGGCAGAAGACGACGAAAGCGTTCTCTCATCGAATCGGGCTCCACAGTATTGCGTGGATGGTGGGCCTGATCGGAGGCGTCCGCTACATGCGCCGGCACTCGTGAGGTTAGATCGGAGAGGGGAGAAGGAAGAGCGGAGAGAAGGGCAATCACTCCGCTCTCCGCTCTCCCCCCTCCGCTCTGGATTACGATGCGCCTCGCATGCAGCGTCAGAACCTCGGCGAGATGCTCGTGGCGGCGAACCTGATCGACGAAGTGCAGATGCAGGTCGCCCTCGCCGAGCAGCGCCAGAGCGGGAAGCGGTTCGGATCGACGCTCGTCGAGCTGAAGTTCATCGACGAAAACGTGCTCGCCGCCTTCCTGTCGAAACAGATGGACGTCCCGTGCATCAGCCTGCTGCACATCGACATCCCGAAACGGATCGTCCGGAAGCTGACACGCGAGGTGGCGGTGGCGTGCCGCGCCATCCCGGTGCGGATCGACGACGACGGGCGGCTGGAAGTCGCGATGGTCGATCCGACCGACATCGACACGCTCATCCGGCTCGAAACGGCAGCCGGGATGACGGTTTCGCCCCTCATCGCGCCCGAAAGCTCGATCGGCAGCATGGTCGAGCGGCTTTATCCCGAGGAGGTGGGCGAGGAACAGACGCTCTCGGCGCGCCAGGCGCCGAACCGCACGGTGCCGAACGACCCGATCTTCTGGGACGTCCTCGAGGAGCTGAGCACCGGCGATCTCGACGCGCGGCTCACGCGCATCGAAGAGCGGCTCGAGCAGCTCTGGGTGTTGCTGGAGAAGATGCTCCGGACGATCGAGGCGCGCGAAGGCGCGCCCCGGGAACGTTGATGACAACGTTGATGGCGATGCGGATTACGGCTTCTTCTGCTGCATCTGATCCGGGTTCTGCGCCTGCGTCGTCGACGGATTCTGCGTCTGGCCGTAGTTCGGATTCTGGGTCGTCGCCGACGTCGGAGTCTGCGTCGTCCCCGACGTCGGGTTCTGCGTCGTCGCGATCGTCAGCTCGTCGAGGTGCGGGGTATCGGAGTACGGTCCGGCCTCCTCGGCGCGGCCGGCGCGTTGCGCGGCTTGCCGCTGGCGATCCGCTTCCGCGGGCGATAGCCGCGCCGCCGGCTGGCCGGGCCTGGCCTGCGGCTGCGCTGCTTTCTGCTGCATCGAGATCAACGCCGCATCGGGACTCGGCAGCGTGATCGGCGGCTGCGACTCGGTCGTCGTGATGCCGGCGCCGGCGGTCTTCACGAGCGTCTCGTTCGTGATGACGGTCGTCTTTCCGGTCCGGCTCTTCACCGCGCGCTTCGCGGCGGCGACGAGCGGCGAGTCCTCCTGCGGTGCCGCGTTCTGCGGGTTATCGGTCTTGGGCGCATCCGCTGCAAGCAACGGCGCAGCGATCAGAAGCGCGGCGGCAAGTGTCGTCAGTCGTCTCATCGGCGTGATTCCTTTCTCTCGGGAACCCAGGGACCGTGCGCATCAATTCCGCCCCAGATTTTGCATCCTTCCGAGGCGCGCATGAGCCCGGAACTCCTCCTCCACAAGTTTGGATACCTCGCGGTCGTCATCGGGACGTTCCTCGAGGGGGAGACGATTCTGGTCATGGCCGGCTTCTTCTGCGAGCGCGGCTATCTCGAATACTTCCTCGTCGTGCTCTGCGCGTTCACCGGCGCGTATGTCGGCCACGTCTTCTGGTTCTGGCTGGGGCGCAAGCAGGGGGTGAAGCTGCTGGACCGTTTTCCGAAGATGAAGAAGCACTTCGGGAAGGGCATCCGCATGTTCGAGCGCTACGGCGCTCCGGCGATTTTCATCACGCAGTGGCTGTACGGCCTGCGGATCACCTGCGCGGTCATCATCGGGATCTCGCGCATCTCCGCGATCAAGTTCCTGATCTACGAAGCGATCACCTGCGCCGTCTGGGCGTTCATCATCGCCGGCGCCGGCTTCTATTTCGGCCGCGCCGTCGAGCGCATCCTCGGCCGCGCCGCACACATCGAGAAGTGGGGCCTCCTCGTCCTCCTCATCGTCGGCGGCGCCATCTGGGGTTACCACCAGTGGAAGGAGCGGCGCGAAGCCCCCGAGGAGTGAGGGTCAGTGGTGCTTGAAGTACTGCACCGCCCGCTCGTGCTTCTCGGCCGCCGCCCGACTCTTGAACGTTCCCAGGTTCTTCCGCTTCCCGCTCTTCGGATCCGGTTTCCGCGAATAGAGCCGGTACTCGCCCGATTTCAGTTTGCGAATCATGAAGCGGAAACGTGCAACGCACGCGCCGAACGACACGGGGAGAAGGGCGCTCGGGGGGGAAAACTCTCGCGAGATTCTTCAATCGAGTGCCCTTCTCCCCCGCGCCGAGTGTCGTGCCTGCGCGTCGGGAATCGTCGAGGCACAGACAGGCGGGCGATCGAACAGGCTGGTGGCAAGTTGAACAACCCCTCACCCGGCCTTCGGCCACCCTCTCCCCGCTACGCGGGGCGAGGGGTAATTACGAAGGGGCGGCGTCTTAGTTCCCGCGACGGCGGCTGGTTCCGTAATATAAGGGCGTTCTTAACGTCTATCCGGAAGCGCCGAGCCGGGAAGGTGAGATGTTCGGATTTGGGTTTCCAGAGCTTTTTATAATCGTGATCATTCTCGGAGTCATCTTCGGGATCCGCCTCATCGTCCGAACGGTCAATGCGCAATCACGTGGGACGAAGACTTGCCCGTTCTGCGCCGAACGCATTCAAGCGGCGGCGATCATCTGTCGCTTCTGCAACCGCGACGTGAGCCCTCACCCCTCGTAGTGCTTGAACTCGA